>CAWUIJ010000116.1:0-9003 GCA_963922235.1 uncultured Parvularcula sp.
GTCGCAACGATCGATGAGCGCGCTGATGATGGCTTTGAGCGCTGCATCTATGTTGTGGACAAACGCCAGGCTGAGCACTTCGTCCAGGTCTTTCGGACCGCCTCCATGCTTGGGCTGATGGCGGAAGACCGTCTCGAGCATGCTGGTTTCGGCACCATGAACGGCAAAGATGGGCGCCCCTTCAAGACGCGCGAAGGCGGCGTCCTTCGGCTTGCTGATCTGCTTCACATGGTCGTGAGCAAAGCCGAAGAGCGTGTCGCCGAGGGTGAAGTCGCAAAAGATCAGACTGAGGAAGAGCGGCAGACCGTCGCGCGACAGATCGGACTGGCGGCGCTCAAGTTCGCGGATCTCTCGAATCCTCGGACTACCGATTATATTTTCGATATCGATCGCTTTATCGCCTTCGAAGGGAAGACGGGACCGTATCTGCTCTACGCTGCTGTGCGTATGCGGTCAGTGTTGCGCAAAGCAGGGGTCAGTTTGACCGATGCTGCCGGCAAGCCCATTGCTGTCACAAATTCGTCAGAACGCGACCTTGTCACGGCGCTTCTTGGCTATAGCGACGCACATCGTGGTGCTCATCAAAAGCGCATGCCTCATATCTTGTGTGAGCATTTGTATGCAGTGGCTCAGGGTTTCTCGAAATTCTATGCGCATTGCCGCATCGCAGATGAGCCGTCTGTGGATCTTCGCAATGGGCGCTTAGCCCTTGTTTCAGCTACGTTATCTCAGCTCGAGCACGGACTTTACTTGCTTGGGATTTCAGCACCCGAACAAATGTGAATTGTTCACAAATGTGGTGTGGCTCATCCGCATCAATGCTCCGTCATCTGCAGTTTGTCACAGACCTGACACACGACTCGTCAGAAACTGTCATATTCCAAGCTTAGCGGCTTGTCCGAGCGTGGGCATTTAGCGCTCTCTAACAATCGGGGATTTGATCAGATGACCAACAATCGTTGGGCGAGCGGCGTTGCTGCCCTCGCACTTGCTGCAGCGACGACACCTGCAGCTCTTGCACAAGACACAACCGGCGGCATCCGCGGTAGCGTCACCACAGAGACCGGTGCTTCGATCTCGGGCGCGACCGTCATTGTCGTCAACGAAGACACCGGCCTCGCACGGACTGTTCGTACAAACAGCAATGGTGACTTCACGGTCCGCAACCTTCCTGTTGGCGGTTCCTATGCTGTTTCTGTCACGGCTGCTGGATTTGGCGGTGAGCGCGCGGAAGACATCGCGCTGAGCATCGGTAGCACCACCGATCTGACATTTGACCTCAGTTCTTCGAGTGACGATGAGATCGTCGTGGTGGCGACGCGTTCAGTTGTTGCTGATGTTGCTGTCGGTCCAAACACGACCTTCACAGCTGCTGAGCTTCAAACGCTTCCAACGATCAACCGCAGCATTGCTGACGTTCTTCGGCTCGATCCTCGTGTTTACATCGACGAAAGCCGCGGTGACCTGAACCCAGTGCAGTGTGCTGGTAAGAACCCACGGTTCAACTCGTTCACCCTCGACGGTGTGCGCTTGAACGATGGTTTTGGCCTCAACGCCAACGGCTTCCCAACAGAACGCCAGCCTTTTTCCTTTGACGCAATCGAGCAGGTCTCGGTCGAGCTGGCGCCGTTTGATGTCCAGTATGGCGGTTTCTCGGCCTGTAACATCAACGCTGTGACCAAGTCGGGTACGAACGAGTTCCACGGAACCATGTTCTACGACTACACCGACAATGATCTGCGCGGCGACTCGCTTGAAGGCGAAGACGTCATCGGTGCTGACTTTAAAGACCAGCGTTACGGCGCGACCGTCGGTGGCCCAATCATCCAAGACAAACTCTTCTTCTTCGCGGCCTACGAGCGCAATGAAGGCAGCAACAATTTTGACCGTGGTGCCAACGGTTCAGGTGCCGTCAACGAAGTTGACATCGAGCAGTCGGAACTCGACCGTATCACCCAGATCGCTCGTGACATCTACGGTTACGACCCAGGTGCGATCCCAACAAGCCGTCCAAACGACGACGAGAAAATTCTCATCAAGCTCGACTGGAACATCAGTGAGCAGCACCGTGCGTCGTACACTTACAACTACAACGATGGCTTCAACACGGTTCAATCCGACGGCGACCTGGATGAGTTCGAATTTGAGAACCACCTCTACGTCCGCGGTTCAGAGCTGAACCAACATGTTGGTCAGGTCTTCTCGGACTGGACAGAAAACTTCTCGACCGAACTTCGTATTGGTCACGTGAGCCTCGACAACAGCCAAAACTCAATCGGTGGCACCGACTTCGGTGAGATCACGATTGAGACGGACGATGTCGACGTTTACCTCGGCGGCGATGACAGCCGTCAGCGGAACGACCTCGAATACAACATCTGGAACTTCGCGGCCAAAGCCTTCTACACGGCAGGCCGCCACGAGTTCACATTCGGTTATGAGCGCGAACAGTTCGAGATCTTCAACCTCTTCGTTCAGCATGCTGAAACAGAGATCGATTTCGAGAACATTCAGTTCTACGACATCAACACCTGTGCTGACCCTGACGACATCTTCACATGTGACGAGATCCCTGAGCTTGAAATCTCAGCGATTGATGCCTTCGAAATGGGTCTTGCGGACGCGGTGTTCTACAACAACGCTCCATCGGGCGACGCAAACGTTCCTTCGAATTCGGACGATGCGGCTGCTGACTGGGGTTATGCTCTCAACACGGTCTATTTCCAGGACGCGTTTGAGCTGACACCAACGATCGATGTGGTGGCTGGCCTTCGTTACGACTTCTACCAGACAGACGATACGCCGCCAGAAAGCCAAGACTTTGTCGATGACTATGGCTTCTCCAACGCGCAAAATATCGACGGTCTTGACCTCGTCCAGCCACGTTTGGCTGTGACTTGGGAAGCCAAAGACAACCTCACTGTCAGCGCAGGTGTTGGTCGCTACTCGGGTGGTGATCCGAACGTCTGGATTTCGAACAACTACTCGAACAACGATGTGACCAATCTCGGCGCAAGCGACTCTGGCTTCGATTTCTCTGACCGCCTGCTGATCGATCCGAATACACAGACTGTGGACGACGTTCTCGCCGCGTCCGGCGACGTTTCGCTCTTCGATCTGGCCTACGCCGACTGTGAAGACGGCGTACCGGTTGAAGGCCCAGGCTACTGTATCCCTGAAAGCCAATCCACGGCGATCCGTGAAGGGAACGGCAGCACAGGCTTCCAGATCAACTATCTGGATCCAAACTTCAAACTGCCTTCCGAGTGGAAGTTCTCGATCGGCGCGGTTTACAACCCAACGCTCGATCTTCCGGGTTTCCTCGGCGGTGACTACTCGTTCAACGCTGACTTCCTCTTCAGCCAAGGTGAAAACAGCGCTGTCATCCTCCGTGGTGACCTCGAGGACACCGGCACGGTCGATGCTGATGGTCGCCCTGTCTATGAAAGCGTCCGTCGTGAGAGCTTTGTCCTCACCAACTCTGATGATGAGCAAAACCAGACACTTTCGATCTCTGGTGGCGTTCAGAAGCAGTATGACAACGGCTTCAACTACGTTCTCGGTTATGCCTACACGGACAGCGAAGACGTGAACCCAATGACCAGCTCGGTGGCGTTCTCGAACTACACCAACCGTGCGGCGTTCGATCCTCAAGAGCAGGTTCGTGCGACTTCGGACTACAACATCAAGCACCGCTTCACGGCGATCGCGAACTACGAACGTGACTTCTTCCAGAACTACGCTTCGCGCGTCTCGGTTGTTGGTCTTCTTCGTTCGGGCCTCGCTTACTCGATCGTTGATCCTGATGCGGAAGTCTCGGCCGTGCGTTTCACCAGCCCAGACCTTCTCCTGACACCAGGCAGCCGGAACGAAGAAACCGGTTCATGGTGGGGTAAAGTGGACGTCCGCTTCGAGCAGGAGTTCCCAGGTATCCAAGAAGGCCACAACGCAGCGGCGTTCATCGTGATCGACAACTTCACGAACCTTCTCAACGACGAATGGGGCGTCCTGCGCGAGCCTGACTTCCCACCAACGGCCAACATTGGTCAGCGCGCCGAGTCCCGTCAGGGCGATGCGTCTCGCTACCAAATCCGCTTCGGTGTCCGGTACGTCTTCTAAGACGGATTGCACCCCTAAGTTCGATCGGGAAGGGCGGCTTCGGCCGCCCTTTTCTTTTGCTGGCGGGGCGCGGGGCCTTTGGCTAAGCCGCCGCAATGCAAGACCTTCCCAAGACGTTCGATCACGACGAAGCCGAGCCGCGCCTCTACCAAGCGCAGGAAAAATCAGGCCTCTTTGCGCCTCAAGGTGAGGGCGATCCCTATGCGATCGTCATCCCGCCGCCCAATGTGACGGGCAGCTTGCATGTGGGCCACGCACTCAACACCACGCTGCAGGACATCCTGTGCCGCTTTCGCCGCCGTCAGGGCCGCCGGGTGTTGTGGCAGTTCGGCACCGATCATGCTGGCATTGCGACCCAAATGGTCGTCGAACGTCAGATGGCGGAGCGCCAAGAACCGCATCGCCGCGACATTGGCCGCGACGCCTTCGTCCAGAAGGTTTGGGATTGGAAAGCCGAGTCCGGCGGGACGATTGAGAATCAGCTGCGCCGGATGGGCGCGAGCCTCGACTGGTCACGTGGCCGCTTCACCATGGATGAGGGGCTATCGGCAGCGGTTCGAAAGGTCTTTGTCGAACTCTACAACGAGGGCCTGATCTATCGCGACAAGCGCCTCGTGAACTGGGATCCTAAGTTCCAGACGGCCATTTCCGACCTTGAGGTCGAGAACCAGGAAGTGAACGGCCATATGTGGCGGTTTGCTTATCCGCTGGCTGACGGTCCAGTGGGTGATATCAAAGAGATTGTGATCGCGACGACCCGGCCGGAGACTATGTTGGGCGATGGGGCTGTGGCTGTGCATCCCGATGATGAGCGGTACAAGGATCTTATTGGGAAGATGGTTCGTCTCCCCATCGCTGATCGCCTCATTCCGATTATTGCAGATGAATATCCCGATTCTGAATTCGGTTCAGGTGCCGTGAAGATCACAGGCGCACACGACTTCAACGACTTTGAAGTCGCGAAGCGCCATAACATTCCGATGATCGTCCTGATGGACGAAGAAGCGCGAATGATCTCCACGCCTGAGAACAACGTGCCTGAGCGCTATCAAGGTGTTGACCGGCTTGAAGCGCGCAAAATGGTCGTCGCTGAGATCGAAGAGCAAGGCCTGAGCCGGGGCGTTGACGAGAAAGTCATTATGCAGCCCTTCGGTGATCGCTCAGGTGTGGTGATCGAGCCGATGCTGACAGACCAATGGTATGTGGACGCCAAAACCCTGGCCGCTCCTGCGATTGAGGCCGTGAAGTCGGGAAAAACGAAATTCGTCCCTGAGAATTGGTCGAAGACCTATTTTCAGTGGATGGACAATATCGAGCCGTGGTGCATCTCGCGCCAGCTGTGGTGGGGGCACCGGATCCCTGTCTGGTACGGACCGGATGGTACGCCATTTTGCGCCGAGTCCGAGGCGGATGCTCTTCGTCTGGCAACAGAGTATTATGACGGCGAGTCGGTCACACTGATCCAAGACAGCGATGTGCTCGATACGTGGTTTTCGTCTGCCCTTTGGCCGTTCTCAACACTGGGTTGGCCAGACGATACGAAAGAGCAGCAGGAATTCTATCCGACTGCGGTGCTTTCGACAGCGTTTGATATCATCTTCTTCTGGGTTGCCCGGATGATGATGATGGCGCTTCATTTCAAGAAAGAGGTGCCGTTCGAGACCGTCTATATTCACGCGCTTGTTCGTGACGAGAACGGACAAAAGATGTCGAAGTCCAAGGGCAATGTGATTGACCCGATGGAGTTCGTCGACGAGTTCGGCGCGGACCCCCTTCGGTTTGCGTTGGCTGCCCAGGCGACGCAGGGAAGGGATCTCAGCCTGTCGAAATCGCGTGTTGAGGGTTACCGGAACTTCCGCACCAAGCTTTGGAATGCGGCGCGTTTTCTGCAGATCCGCGAGATCCCGATCACGGGGTCGAAAACCGATCCTGCGACGCTGAAGCTTCCGCTGAACCGCTGGATAGCCCACGAGGCCGCCGCGATGGCGAGGTCTGTGGCGGACGGCGTCGAGGCGTTTCGTTTCGATGATGCCGCGTCCGGAGTCTATCAATTCAGTTGGCGGACTTATTGCGACTGGTGCATCGAGCTGGCCAAGCCTGTGCTTGATGATGGGACGCCTGAGGAAATCGCTGAGACCAAAGCCGTGCTGGGTGAGACGCTCCAGGCCATTTTGGTTGCGCTTGAGCCCATGATGCCCTTCGTCACGCGCGAGCTTTACGCGGCGATGAACGAAGGGGGTGCGTCCTTCGATCAGCTTGCCTGGCCAGCGGCAGATTTCTCTGACCCGGATGCGGCGGCAGAGATGGACATGGCGATCGCGCTGATCTCTGAAATCAGGAGCACACGGACGGAAGTCAACGTTCCCGTGGCTGCGAAACTGGACCTCATTGTGATCGGTGCTTCGGAGGCTGTGCGTGCACAGCTTAACGGCCAGCAAAGCGCTATCGGTCGTATGGCACGGATTGAGGCCATTGCCCATGCTGACGAGCCGCCGAAGGGCGCGATCCAGTTCGTCAGCGAAGGGGTGACCTATGCCTTGCCTGTGGCTGATGTGATTGATTTGAGTGCGGAGATGGCGCGTTTGGACAAAGACATCGCTGCTGCGCAAGGCCAGCTCAAAAAGGCAGAAGGCAAGCTTGGCAACGAGCGTTTTGTTGCCAAGGCCCCGCCAGAGGTGGTCGAAGAGGAGCGGGCCCGCGTCACCAAATTTGGCGAGGAGCTGAAGCAGCTCAAGGCGGCGAAAGCGCGTCTCGCCGCTCTCTGATCATTCCCAATCAGCGGAGGTGATGACACTGCCTTCGCGTCGCGGGTCGGCGAATGTGTCGACACCGTCCGGGCCTAGAACAAATCCGTGAAGACCAGAGGTCAGCGACGAAGCGGTGACCTCATAGCCCGCGGCTTCGAGTTCCGTCACAAGGCCGTCTGCGCCTTCTTCCACCAACAGCTTGCCCCGCGGGATCACCACATGAGGCGCGGCAATCGCTTCACTGAGCTTCGCCCCAGCAAACAGGTGGGCCATCAGTGGTCGCGCGACGTAGCTGATGATCGCTGGGCCGCCCGGGCTTCCAATCGCTGCGTAGGGATCGCCCTTCGCGTCGAAAACGACGACGGGAGTCATCGAGCTCATAGGGCGCTTGCGCGGGCCAGGAGCATTGGCGATGGGCTTGCCATCGCGGCCGGGATCACGTGAGAAATCTGTCAGCTGATTGTTGAGGATCATTCCGCCAGCCATCATCTGGCTGCCGAAGGGCATCTCGACCGTGGTGGTCATCGAGATGATATTGCCTTCGGCGTCGCGGATCGAGAAATGCGATGTTGCCGGCACCTCATAGGAATGATCGTCGAGGAAACCTTCCTTGATCTCTGGACCGGCGGGCGCGCCAGCCTCGACATCCTGGAGCGGAGACGTGCCAATCATCTGGGCACGCCCCTCAAGATAGAGGTTGTCAACCAGGGCTTCGGTGAGCGCCTCAGCGGAAAGATCATCTGTGCCCATACCGCTTGGATCGCCAAGATAGCGGTTCCGGTCAGCATAGGCGAGGCGGGTGGCTTCCACATATTCAAGCAGGTTCACCATCGGACCACCATCCGCGCCCGTGTGATCAAAGATCTGCATGATTTGAAGAAGCGTCACGCCACCTGAGCTTGGTGGAGGCATCGAGCAGACCTTGAACGCTTCTATCGGTGCACAGATGGGTGCGCGCTCGGCCACTTCATATGCCGCAAAATCGTCAAGGGTCATCGTTTCCTTGCCGGTTTGCGCGTTGACCCGGGCGATGATTTGATCAGCGATAGGCCCTTCGTAGAATGCCGCTGCGCCTAACTCAGCGATCAACGCGACGCTTTCTGCATAGGCCTGATTGGTCACGGTGCTGCCTGGTGGAAGCGGGAGTTCGTCGTCACCATAATAGACTTCACCGCCGGGCTCGAGCCGGAGATGACTGAGGCGTCCCGCATAGTAGCTCAGTCGCTCCGGCATCGCGAAACCAACCGAAGCCAGACGAATAGGCGCTTCAAAGAGAGAGCTCCACTCCAATTTGCCGTGCCTTTCATGGGCGAATTCCAAAAGCTCCACGGCGCCAGGTACGCCAGTGCCAAGGCCCGATCGCACAGCGGTGAAGAACGGCATGGCTGAACCGTCTTCGGTGAGAAACACATCCGGCGTTGTTGTGGCCGGAGCGATTTCGCGGCCATCATAGGCGTGGAGCTGCCCGGTCGCTGCTTCGTAGAAAAGCATGAAGGCGCCGCCGCCGAGTCCGGACGATTGCGGCTCCACCAAGCCAAGAACAGTCTGTACAGCCACGGCTGCGTCAGCGGCTGATCCTCCCCGCGCCAGCACGTCTGCGCCGGCCTCGGTTGCGAGCGGGTGCGCCGCCGATACGATCCAAGGAAGGGCCTCCATGTCTGGAGTGGCTGGCGTTTCGACAACGGGTGCGGTCGTTTCCGCCCCATCGTTGGCAGGCTCCGCGCAGGCGGTGAGAAGGGCGGCGATTGCTGCGGCGAGGGCCAGTCTGCGGTCCATGCTTGCTCCTGAGGTCTTGTGCAGAGCACAACCTTGGACGAGTGCGCGAGAGAGGCAAGCCATGCCGGTCGGTTCAAAAAACAGCATCACAGATATCAAAGGCTTACGGGTCGGTTGCGCGGAAGATGCCGCGGCGAAGACCGGCGTGACCCTGCTTTTGCCCGAAGGCCACCTGCGCGCAGCCGTCGATGTTCGGGGCGGAGCGCCGGGGACGCGGGAGACTGATTCTTTGAAGCCGGGGGCGCTCGCCGATGAGGTGCACGGTATCGTTTTGAGTGGAGGCTCGGTCTACGGGCTGGCCGCTGCGGATTCGGTTTGTCGCCTGCTCGGCGCTGCGGGCCGGGGCTACGGCATGGTCCAG
>CAWUIJ010000117.1:0-8833 GCA_963922235.1 uncultured Parvularcula sp.
CGAAGGCCGATCATGCACTAACAATCAAGTTGGACCACTCAAGTGGGGCTGATCAGTCCGGTTGGGGCCGATTTCGGCTTTAGCAATAGGACCTTTTCGAAAGGACGCCGCAGTGCAATGAAGGTCTGGAACGAGCCCAAAGTGTCAAATGCTGCGTCATGTACGAACTGGCGCGAACCGCGACTTGCCGACGTCGGGGGCTGCCCCGACCAACCCTAAAGCCTCTTCTCTTTGGCCCCGCGAGACGATCGCCCCCAGAAAAGTATTAGCCTATTGAACGAGCGGCTTCTGATAGTGCCTGCATGGCAGACAGAGTTGATGCTTCAGGCCAAAGCATGTCATCAGATACCCCGGAAACGTGGTCTTGGAACGCGATGGCTTCGTGCGCATAACCATTTCCCAGAAAGGGCAGCCGATGAGTCGTTGTCTGCCCATCCTTTGTCACCCTCACATGGTCGGGATGATGGAATGTATCTGAAATCTCAATCACGCCGTTTTCGCAGACGCACCGCAGCGCGATCGGCATCTCAGCGCGAAACCCGCAGGACAGAACTGAGAGCGCGCCGTTTTCATGTTCCACGGTGAAGGCCGTCATCTCATCAACGCCGGTCGGGCCCATTATTGACTGGGACGACACGTGGCGCGCGGGGCCCGCCAGCAGAAGTGACGTGGCCACGGGGTAGATGCCGAGGTCGTTGCGCGCGCCGCCGCCGAGCGCGGGGTCGAACAGGATCGGATTGGTGTCGAGGCTGCGCAGGGACACGAAGTTTGCGGTGAAATGGCGGGGCGTCCCGATTTCGCCGGAGCGTATAGTCTCGATAGCTGTGCGCATGGCAGGGAAGAAGGCGGTCCAGAAGGCCTCCATCAGGAAGAGGCCGGTTTCGCGGGCGGCGGTGAAACATTCCTTGCTGTCGGCCACAGAGAGCGTCATCGGCTTTTCGCAGAGCACGTGTTTGTCCGCGGCGAGCGCTGACAGAATGTTGTCTTTGTGCAGGCCGTTTGGTGTGGCGACGTAGATGATGTCGATGTCCGGATCGTCCATAAGGGCGTCGTAGCTGCCATAGGCGCGATCAAAGCCGAATTCGTCTGCAAAGGCCTGCGCGGTGGCCTCGGACCGCGAGGCGACGGCGAAGCGTTCTGCGCCCGGCACGTGATCCAGGGCGCTCGCCATCGCACGTGCGATGTTGCCGGTGCCGAGAAACCCCCATTTGAACGACGTCATGTGTTGGGCATCCCGTTGAGCTGCCGTTGTGCTGCGACGAGGCCTGAGACCATGGCCGGATCAGCGGGTTTGAGATGGCGCACGGGGTCATCGCCGAGAATGGCCTGCACATCATGCAGGATCATGTCCCCGATCAGTTGCCGCCCGCCAGGGACGGCAGCGGCGCGGTGGGGCGAGAGGATCACGTTTCGGCTGCTGCGCAAGGGATCGCTGTCCTTGACCGGCTCGTCTGGGAAGACGTCTGTGGCCACCCTGATGCGCCCGGCCTGAGCGGCCTCGATGAGCGCGGGGAAGTCTGCGCACCATGCGCGGCTGATGACGATGACCAGCGCGCTTTGTTGAAGCTGCGCGATGAGCTCGGCACTCAGAAGCCCGCGGGTTTCCTCGGACGGGACAGCTGCCAGAACCACGACACGGCATTGCGTCACGAGTGTCTGCAGGTCGACCAGCTCCACGTCCGGACCTGCGTCTTTCAGGAAAGGATCGTAGGCCATCACGGACGGCGCGAAGGGTTCCATGAGACGATGGGTTTCCCGCGCAATTTGTCCGTAACCGATGAAACCCACGGATTGACGATAAAGCGTGAAATCGGATTCCGGGCGGTCATCGAGCCAGCGTTCGCCGCCCACGCGGAACGCTTCGTGCTCTTCCACGAGGCCGCGCCCGCCGGCCAGCGTCATCACCAAGGTCATCTCGGCCACGGAATTGCGGAAGCCAGGCGAGCAAGACAGCACCTCGATGCCGTTCTCAAAACATGCCTCGTAGTCGAGCCCGTCGCGGAAAGCCCCGGCGACCTCGATCGTCGCTTTGAGCTGCGGGGCGGACGCGATCTCGGCCGCGGTCAATTCTGGCTTGGAGGCCACATAGAACGCCGCGTCTGGCAGATTTGCCAGGATCTGATCGCGGGGCATGGGCTCATCGACCCCGCCAATGATCTCGCATAGATCAGAAAGCGCGCCGAAGGTGTCAGCCCGAAAGAGCTCATCGCGCAAGCGGAAGTGATTGTCGAGTATCAGTTTTGGCTTCATCAAGCGGCCTTTGCATTTGCATCAGGTGCAAAAAGATGCGCGCGGGCGTGGTCGAATTCGAGATTGATCTCTTGCCCGGGCTCAAACACCCGGTCCTCGGCGAGCGAACACAAGATGCGCGAGCCGTCGGCCAGCGCAACATCCACCACGGTTTCAATGCCGAGGCGCTCCGACAAGGTCACCCGACCGTTCAGAATGCCGCCCGTTTCTACAGGGCGCAGGTCCTGTGGGCGAATGCCCAGGGTCGCGCGGCCAGAAGTTGGCACGCCGTCACGCCAGGCCGAGGCCCCGAAAGCAGCGACCAGATCCGACTGCACCTTGGCGGTGTCTCCGTCGCGGTCCACCACATTTACATCGAGGAAGTTCATCGAAGGTGCCCCAATGAATCCTGCCACAAAGAGGTTTTCCGGGCGGTGATAGAGCTCCATCGGCGCGCCCACCTGCTGCACATAGCCATCCTTGAGAACGACGATCTTGTCCGCGAGTGTCATCGCTTCAACTTGGTCGTGGGTCACATAGACCATGGTGGCACCCAGCGATTTGTGGAGCTTGCCGATCTCGATGCGCATGTCCAGACGCAGCGCCGCGTCGAGGTTCGACAGCGGTTCGTCAAAGAGAAAGACCTCCGGCTGACGCACAATCGCGCGCCCGATGGCCACACGCTGCCGCTGACCGCCTGAGAGCTGCGAGGGGCGGCGATCCAGCAGATGCTCCATCTGAAGGATGCGCGCGGCTTCGGCCACTTTCTCTTCCTTCTCGGCCTTGGAGGCGCCCGCGATGGTCAGCCCAAAGGCCACGTTCTCGCGCACGGTCATGTGTGGGAAGATGGCGTAGGACTGAAACACCATGGCGATGCCACGCTGGGAGGCCGGGATTTCGTTAACGACATTGCCGCCTATTTCGAGTGACCCACCCGTAATGTCCTCAAGCCCCGCAATCATGCGCAAAAGCGTCGATTTTCCGCAACCTGACGGTCCTACGAAAACGACGAATTCGCCATCCTTGATCTCGATATCAACGCCTTTGATAACATCGACGGCGCCGTAGCTTTTCTTGATCCCTTTCAGAAGAACGTCTGCCATGGTCTTGCTCCTTAATTGTCTGCGAGGACGATGCGACCGTCGCTCAAGCGGGTAACTGGATAGGGGTCTGAAATGACGCCCGGAAAACTTCCATCGGGGTTGTTCTGAACGAACCCGGTGAGCTTCTTGGTGCCGTCCGCATCAAGGATGCGCCCGGCGTAGGTGGCGGTGTCGAGCATGGGCCCGGGCGCGAGGCGCCATGGTCCTCGGGGCCCCTCGCCAATAAGATAGTGATTGCCGCTGTGCGGCCCGCCAACGGTCTGCGCCGCGCCATCCGACCAAAACCGGTCGCCAGTGCAGAATAGACAGTACCATGTCCCTTCCCATTGAAAGACCTGAGGCACTTCAAGTTCGCCAAAGCTGCCGGTGTATACCGGATCGTGAAGCGTCCAGTTAAAGAGGTCGGGCGAGGTTGCAAAACCAATGGCACCCGCCTCGAGCTTTGGATCGACGCTTGCGTCGCGGGCGGTGAAATACATCAACCAGCCGTCGCCTTCGGGATCGCGGATGACCCATGGGTCGCGGAAGGCGCGGTCGTGCCAACGGCCCTCGGCAAACTCCTCGTAGCGGTCATCGCGGTCGAGGATGAGGCCCGATCCCACCCGCTTCCAATTGTGCAGATCGTCGGAAATGGCATGCCCCAGCTTTTGGTGCTTTCCCGCCTCAGCCCGGCTCGTGCCGGTGTAGAACAGGTGCCACTGACTATCATCGCCGCGGATCACCGAGCCGGTCCAGGTGGTGTAATCGTCCCACGCCGGTTCGGGCGCCGGTTCAAAGCACGTACCCAAATGGTCCCAATTCACCAGATCCCGGCTTGTGGCGTGCCCGTAGCTGACGTTCCAATGCCGAAGCTCTGGGTCAATGATCGCTTTCGGCGCTTGCAGGTAGTAGGCGTGCCACGTCTCGCCATCGCGCACATACCAGCTGTCCCACAGCCATTTGTCGTCAAGCGCGAGCATCAGCCTTTGACCCCCGTGCTTGCGACCGAGGCGATGAAGACGCGTTGCAGCGACAGGTAGAAGGCCAGAACCGGGATCGTGATGATCGTGAGGTACGCCATGACCTCGCCCCAGGGCACGTTAAGCTGGTCGGTGAAGTAGCCGAGGCCCACCATGACCGGACGGATCTCTTCGGCCTGGACCACCATCAGCGGCCAGAGGAACTGATTATACATGAAGAGGAACTTCAGGATCGCGGCGGTCGCGATAACCGGCCCAGAGAGTGGCATCACCACGCGGCGATAGATGGTCCACCAGCTGGCGCCCTCGACCCGGCTCGCCTCGATCAGTTCGCGCGGCAGATCTTTGAAATACTGCACGAAGAGGAAGATCGAGAGGCCGTCGGCGATGAAGGGGATGATCTGCACGCGGTAGGTGTTGAGCCACCCCCACTCGAGCCCCTCGGCCCCGATCCAGGGCAGCTGCGAGACCATGAGCAGCATCGGGATAAAGATCGTCTCGTAAGGCACGATGAGCGTCGCCAGAAGGATCGAGAAGATCAGCCCTTTGCCGGCCCAATCAAGGAAGACGAAAGAGAACGCCGCGAGCGAACAGACAAAGAGGGTGAAGAGCACCGTCACGCCGGTGATCACCACCGAGTTGAAGACAAAGACCCCAATAGGCGCGCGGTCAAAGGCGTCCGAGTAGTTCTGGAACGAGATATCGCCCACCGGCAGGAATGCCCGCAGTGAGTTTGTATCGCTGAGCAGCTGCTGATCCGGCTTCAGCGACGACATCGCCATGAAGACCACCGGGAAGATGAAGATGATCGCGACGAGCACCAGGACCGCATAGCGCGTCCACAAGCGCAGGCCGTGGTTGTCCGGAGTGACGAGGGCCATTAGGTCCGCTCCTTCTTTTTACGCGCTACCGCTTCGCTGCTTGAGCGCTCTCTTGTGAGCCAACGTTGAATGAGTGAGATGCTCAGCACGATCAGGAAAAGGATCACCGAGATCGTGGAGCCGCCAGAGATGTCTTGCTTGCCGTAGCCGCGCTCCACCGCCTGGAAGACGAGGACCTGCGTGCTGTCGAGCGGACCCCCGTTGGTCATCACATCAATCTGCGCATAAAGCGCGAAGGCCTGCATGGTGATGACGATGAGGATGAGAACGGCCGTGTTGCGCAACCCCGGCCACGTCACATAGCGGAAGGTCTGCCACTTCGAGGAGCCTTCAATCTCGGCCGCTTCATAAAGCGTGGGGGAGATCGTCTGCAGGCCCGAAAGCCAGATCACCATGTGGAACCCGACACCCTGCCAGATTGACATCGCCATGATGGAAGGAAGCGCGGTTCCGGTCTGGCCGAGCCAGTCGATGCCCTCGAACGCGCCAAAGGTCAGCCACCCGAGGAGCGAGTTCAAAAGCCCGTCGCCCGGCGAATAGATGAACTTCCACAAAAGCGAGACCACCACGATCGAGACCACGACAGGCATGAAGTAGATCGCCCTGAACAGGCTGATCCCCCGAAGCTGCTGATTGATCAGAAGGGCGAGTCCGAGCGCCAGCCCCGCCTGAATGGGAGCCACGAAGATCACGAAGGTGAAGGTATTCACCAGCGCTTTCATGAAGACGACGTCGGAGGATAAGACCACGGTGCGGTTTTCGCCGGATTGCCAGCTGAACCATTCACGCTTGCCCTGCAGGTTCGGGTAGTCGGGGTTGTTGCGCGTGAATTTGCGGAGTCGTGGATACTGAATTTCGCCGTCTTCGATGACTGCGTTTCCGGCTTCGTCCCGCTCAGGCTCGAGCGTGAATATCGCGATGCTTAGAAGGTCGGTATAGTTCTCGACGCCGACGTACTCCGTCGGGTTCGGGGACGCGAGCCTCTGGTTGGTCAGCGAAAATGCGAACGCCAGAAAGAACGGAATGATGATGAAGGTGGCGATCAGTCCCGCGCCGGGAACGGCCATAAGCCAGCCCGCGCGGTTCGACCGCGTCAGTTTCGACGCCATCGGTCAGCTCCTTTGAGAAAGATGGGGCCCGAAGCACCGCCGGACCCCGGGGAGGATGCGCTTAGTGCCCGTAGCCGCTGTTGGCGTCGATATCCTCGTTGATCTCGTCCACGGCGGCATCGAGCGTGTCGGCCACGTCTGCGCCATTCGCGATATCTGCGAGCGCCTTTTCAAAGACTTTTGCTTGGACGAGGTAGCCCGGCGTGACCGGGCGCACGAGCGCTTGCGCCTTGGACAGGTCATAGAAAACCTCGAGCGCACCACCGTCGGTGTAGTTGGCAGTGTCAGCTGCCGCCGACGACGTCACCGGGATAAGGCCCGTGCCGTCAGAGAAGGCGCTGAACCAGCGGTCCTGCAGGGCGAACTCGATGAACGCCCGCGCGCCATCGGGGTTCTCGGAGGTGCCAGAGACACCGAACTGCCAGGAGGCCGCGCCGATTGTCGGGCCATTGCCAAAATCGGGCGCCGGCAGGAAGAGCGCGTCATCGCCAAAGGCCTCGACCACGGGCAGTGCGGCCCAGTTGCCGTTCCACGCGATGGCGTATTTGCCCTCAAGCAGGCCTACGTCGCGATCCGCCGCGTCCTGGCTCGTGCCGGGCGCATAGCCGTTCGTGAAGAGGCCTTGCCACCACTCGCCAAAGGCGATGGCTTCGTCACCGTTCAACACACCTTCCGCCGTGGCATAGGACGAACGATCCACAATGTCGCCACCGAAGCTCTGCAAGAAGGGCGAGAAGGCATAAGGATACCATTCCCCCGTCCATGCCATGCCGAGGTCCAGCGGGTACTCATAGTCACCCGTGGCCGCAAGCGTCGCGAGCGCATCGTTAAACTCTTCCAGCGACCAGGGCGCGTCGATTGTGGGCACGCGAATGCCGTTGTCTTCCAGCGTAGAACGGCGTGTGGTCATGGCCACCGCGGCGTCCCAGAGACCAACGGAGTACACCTCGCCATTCCAGCGGCCGATCGGGCCTGGCAGGTACCCTTCAAGCTTGGCTTCATCGATGCCCAACGGCTGCATGTAACCGGCCCATGCCCAATTGGGCATGACAGGGCCGTCGACATCAAGGATGTCAGGCAGCTCTCCTGCCAGCGCGGCGGCGCCCACGGCGTCGTTATAAGCACCCTGCGGGAAGGTCTCGATCACGACGTTCCAGTCGGACTGGCTTGCGTTGAACTCTTCGACGAGCTGGTTGACCAGCGCCTCTTCTGCGTTGGCGGAACCGGCACCGTGATACCATAAGCTCAGCTCGGTCTGGGCAGCGGCGCCGCCTGCGACACCGGTCGCGAGCAAGGCCGCCAGGATTGGGGTCATCTTCATCTCTCGTTCCTCCCTTTGAGATTTATGATGTTGGCTACAGACGTGTTGCGCGGGGCGACAAGCGACCCGCGCGGTATGACCTGTCCGCTCACGCGGATCGTTTCGGTCGTTTTGCTGTCAGAGTCCGACAGCAGATCCAGCAAGACCTGAGCGGCCCGCACGCCCATGGCGCTATAGGGCAGCTCGGCCGTGGTCAAAGGTGGGTAGAGGGTCTCGGTAATCAACCGGTGGTCGTCATAGCCAACGACTGAGACCTCTTCCGGCACCGAAATCCCGCGCGAGCGCAGAATGGAATAGACGGCCATCGCCAGACGGTCATTGCCGCAGCAGATGGCCGTGGGCTGATCATCCCCTTGAAAAAACTTGTCGATGGCGTCCCAGATCAACTGGCGCTCGCCCGCACTGCCAAAGAGGTCGGTCGCCTGCACAAGTTTGGGGTCAAAGCTTATCCCGGCTTCAGACAGCGCCTTGCGGAAGCCCGAAAGCCGCAGCGTCGTCGCCTCTTGGCCCCGGGCCAGCGTCAGATAGGCGATGCGCCGGTGGCCCATGGAAATAACTTCGCGGGTCAGCGCGTACTGGCCGGCTTCGTCATCGGGGACGACCGCTGGGGTGCCCACCATGTCGTAGCAGTTGATCAGAACTTTCGGGATTCCAAGCCCCGGCAGAGTGACATCCAAGGGTTTGTGAAAATCAGCAACATAGAGAATCCCCTCAACCCGGTGCTCCTGAAAGGTGCGCACGAGGTCCGGCACGCGGTCGAGCCGTCCGCCGGTGTCCGATATGAGCAATGTCTTTTGGGAATTCTCGATCACTTTCTGCGCGCCTTGGACGATCAAAAGGTCAGGCAAGCCAGCGGCCGTGGAAATTTCATCCGCATTTGAGATCGCGCCAGTGATGAGACCAATAAGCCCCGACTTGTTTGACTTCATTGTCCGCGCGGCGTGGGAGGGAACATAGCCCAAGGCGTTCATGGCCGCAGCCACGGCTTTCCGGGTCTTTTCTGAGACGGGCGCGTCCTTGTTGAGCACGCGGCTCACCGTTTTGGGCGAAACACCTGCGTGCTTCGCAACATCGTAGATCGTCGCCATGACGCCTATCCTCCCGCGCTTCGGTCGCGTTCGGGCGACTCTCTAAGCATATGACATCGATGTCATGACACCGGTGTCACTGTCAAGTTGGTCTTCCCCCACTGAGGTGGTCCTCCGCTATGTTTAGGAAAACGGAGGAAACA
>CAWUIJ010000118.1:0-8738 GCA_963922235.1 uncultured Parvularcula sp.
CCCGCAGACTTGCGGAAAGAGGGAAGCCATTTTGACTTACCGATCGCCCTCGCCTTGATGGTGGAGATGGGCGCAATCCCCCGTGACGCGGCCGAAGGCATGGCGGTGATCGGCGAGCTTGGCCTCGACGGCTCCATCGCCAAAACGACCGGCGCCCTTCCCGCAGCTGTCGCTGCGAATGGTCTCAATCTCGGTCTGATTTGCAGCAAAGCCTCTGGCGCAGAAGCCGCATGGGCGGGCGGGGATGCGGAGATTTTGGCTGCCGAAAGCGTTCTTCAGCTCACTAACCATTTCAAAGGTAGCCAAGTCCTCTCCGCGCCCAAGCCCGGTGCCCTCACCGATCCCGGTGACGTGCCAGATCTCGTCGATGTGAAGGGCCAGGACACCGCCCGTCGAGCGCTCGAAGTGGCAGCAGCCGGCGGGCATAACCTCGTGATGATGGGGCCACCAGGATCGGGGAAGAGCATGTTGGCCGCGCGCCTTCCTGGACTGCTGCCTCCCCTGACCCCCGCCGAGATGCTTGAGGTCTCGATGGTCCAGTCCGTGGCCGGATTGATCGACGAGGGCGCACTCAGCCGTGCTCGCCCCTTTCGCGCACCGCATCACTCCGCATCCATGGCTGCGATGGTGGGCGGCGGTATGCGGGCCAAACCAGGCGAAGCGTCTCTTGCGCATCGCGGCGTTCTTTTTCTTGATGAGCTGCCCGAGTTTTCACCCCAAGTGCTCGACAGTCTGAGGCAACCGCTCGAAACCGGTGATATCCTGATCGCACGCGCCAATGCACATGTCCGCTATCCTGCTCGTTTCCAGCTTGTCGCTGCCATGAATCCCTGCCGATGTGGCTCCAGCTGTGCACGCGGTCCGTCCTGCGCCGCGAAATATCAAGCGCGCGTGTCGGGCCCATTTCTCGACCGTATGGATATCTCGATCGAGACACCCCCCGTGTCGGCGTTGGATCTGGCATCACCCTGCACCGGTGAAACCACAGCTGAGGTGGCAAAGAGGGTCGCGAGGGCCCGCGAAGCCCAACAAGCGCGAGGGGTCATCAACGCCCATCTGCCAGAAAAGGAGCTCAGCCGCGTCGCTGTTCCCGACGATGCAGGCCTCGCCCTCCTCCGGCGTGCCTGCGAAACCCTCAACCTCTCAGCTCGCGGCTACACACGGATCCTGCGGGTCGCTCGGACCCTCGCTGATCTTGCTGGCTCGGATGCGCTAAGGCGCGTCCACGTCGCCGAAGCGATCAGTTTCAGACGGCCCGAACCCCGGCCCATTCGTGAGACGTTAAGCTAAGAGACTTACCGGCGCTCAACGCTTTTGTGGCAAATTCAAGCAACGTTGTTGCGGGGTTTCCATGTCGAGTTCATCCACACCACCAAGCACCCTTGATGCTTTGCCGGTTCCCACCATTATGGTGGACCCCAAAACCCATATCATCGTGGACCGCAACGAGGCTGCTTCCAATCTCGGTCTTTTGAGCGGGATGCCCTTTGGCAAAGGCGACTGGCCCGAGGGTTGGTCAGAAGGCAAGACCTTGCACGGGCGCCCAGTCTCCTTGGTCCGGAATGGCGCTGGGCAACAATCGGCGCAAACCTTTTTCGTGACCACCAGCAGCGGCCTGGGACCAAACACCTACATCTTGGTCGATCAGTCTGGCGTGACCCAGAAGCCAACACAGAAAAATGATCAAGGAACGGATCAAACGCTGCAGTTCCTCGCAACCATGAGCCATGAGATGCGAACACCGCTCAATGGTATCCTTGGAATGTCGGATCTTCTTCTTGACACGGATCTTGATGCGAACCAACGCAATTTTGCGCAAAACCTCAAACATAGCGGTGTCGCGCTCCTCGATTTGATCAATGCTATCTTGGACTATGCCAAGCTCGACACAGGCAGCATGACGATGGCTGCGGAGCCTTTTGAGCCAGGCAAACTCGTCGAGAACGTCACGGAACTCTTGGCCACGAAAGCCGACGAGAAAGATCTCGAAATTGCGGCCATTGTCCATCCGTCCGTACCGCGAGAGCTGTCCGGTGATGTGTCAAAACTGCGCCAGCTCCTCGTGAATCTGATTGGCAACGCCGTCAAGTTCACGGAAACAGGCGGTGTTTTGATCATGATGGGCACCACGTCGTCGAGTGAAAACAGCTGCGTCTTGAGCATAGACGTCATCGATACTGGCGTTGGCATTCCCCGAACGCTTCTCCCTCGTCTTTTTGAAGCCTATTCCCGTGCTGAAGATATGGAGAAACGTTCCGTTGAGGGAACAGGTCTTGGGCTTGCAATTGTCAAGCAGCTGACGGACAAAATGGGCGGCTCCATCGAAGTGCAAAGCGAAGAAGACCGGGGCAGCACGTTCAGCCTGCAAATCCCGTTCGACGTGGCCTCGCCAGCCGAACCTCACAACACCGTCGCAGAGCCAGGCGCCCAGGTTATCGCGCTCGTCAACAACCCGATTTTGAGCCGTGTCTTGACGATGCAGCTGCGTTCATGCGGGTTCGACAGCATCGACGTTGCGACCAATACAGAACAGGCACGCCAGCTTCTGAGCGAGCGTGATCGTTCGATTTTCCTCTGCGACTATGTTTTCGCGAAGGACAATCCTGGGCTTGCGAAGCTCAGTCAGCGCAGCATTGTTCTGATCCCCGCTGGCGCCCGCGCCGAGTACGAGGACTTCAAAGCCCAAGGGTTTGGAACCTATCTGACAAAACCCATGCGGCAGCGGAGTTTTGAGCGCGTTCTCTCGGGCGAGGATCTTTCGGAGCCACTGCCGGTGGCCACCGACCGCAATGACATCACTGACTATCGGGGGCCGTTTGATATTCTCCTTGCGGAGGATAACGATATCAACGCAGTCCTCGCCCGCGCCGTCGTCGAACGTGTGGGGCACCGCCTGGATGTTGTGGGCGATGGTGCGGCGGCAGTCGAGGCCTTTAAGGCCAAGACTTATGACATTGTACTGATGGATATGCACATGCCCAAAATGGGGGGCCTTGAGGCGACACGGATCATTCGCGAGGAGCAAGTCGGTCGCCGAACACCGATCATTGCCCTTACCGCAAACGCCCTTCAAGAGGACCAGGACGCCTGCTTCGCCGCTGGGATGGACGATTTCTTGAGCAAGCCGTTCGAGCCTAAGGTCCTTCTTGGCATGATCGACCGCTACGCAGCGCCCGAGGAGCTGTCGGGCAGCGAAGACGCCAAACGCGAAGCAATATAGTCTGTTAACAGACGGCCTTTCTTGGTCACAACGATACGGTCTTTATCGATTGTGACCAAGCCGTGATCCGCAAGGTTGCGCGCTTCCTTAGCCGCAGCATCCCATGCTGGGCCGAGACGCCTGACATCAAGCCCTGCAGTCGGCCGAAGACCACCGCCTAAGACTTCTAGCAAATGATCATGCTCTGTCATCGGACTCACGGTGATCCGCTGCTGTGGCGCGAGCGCCGGATACTCCACTGGCCTTTGAGCAGCATCCGTTGCAAATCGATCCTCGGCGCAACCACCTCGACCAGCAGCACCAGGACCAATCCCGATCCAGTCCGCCTCATCCCAGTAAAGGGCATTGTGCTGAGCCTCATCGCCGGGGCGAGCATGATTGGAAACCTCATAGGCAGGAAGCCCAACCCCCTCTGTCACCTCTTGAGTGAGCTCATAGAGATCGGCGGCGTGGTCGTCCGGCATCGGAACAAGTGTGCCGCGTGAAGCCGCGCGACCAAACGCGGTCTCAGGCTCCACCGTCAGCTGATAAAGCGAAAGATGCGTCGCGCCGAGCCCACAAATCTCCTCAAGGCGCACTCGCCATTCGGCGCTTGATTGCTCCGGCAACGCATAGATGAAATCGAGGCTGACGCGATCAAACCAGGCTAAGGCCGCTTCGATTGCGTGATGCGCCGCCGCAGCATCATGATTGCGCCCAAGGAACTGGAGCTCCCGGTCATCGAGGCTTTGAACACCTAAAGACAACCGTTCAAAGCCCAGCGATCGGAGTGTCAGAAAACGCTCCGCATCGTCTGGGTTCGCTTCAACGGTGAACTCTGCGCTTTCCTCAAAGCCGAAAGCACGTGACGCCTCACTCAAAACAGCCTCTGCGACGGCTTCAGGAATGAGTGACGGCGTCCCGCCGCCGAAATAGACGCTACGCAGAGGCCGCGTCTCGAAAACGTCAGCCATGCGCTTGATATCGTCCGTTAACGCACGAGCCCAAGCCAACTCGTCAACGTTACGAACCTTTGCAATCGTAAAATCGCAATACGGACAAAGGCGCCGACAGAATGGCCAATGAATGTAAAGACCGAGCGGCCTCAATCGAAAAGCTCCGCCATCAGTGCTTCCATCGCCCGGCTGCGGTGGGAATAGAGCGCTTTTTCTTCTGGCGGCATCTCACCAAACGTTCGGTCAGCGCCCTTGGGGATAAAACAAGGGTCATAACCAAAACCGCCCTCACCCCTCGGCGGGAACACCAATTGACCGCGCACCTCTCCACGCGTGGAAATCTGACGTCCGTCAGGCCAGCGCAAAATCAGCACGCTCACAAATCCAGCCGCCATGGTCCCGCCTGTGGCGGTCACTTCCTCCTCAAGGCGTTTCATGGCGCGCCCAAAGTCGCGCGGCTCACCCGCCCAATCGGCCGAATAAACCCCCGGCGCACCGCCAAGCGCATCGGCGGCCAGACCAGAATCATCCGCCAGCACTGCCCGGCCGGATGCCTCTGCACCGGACACCGCTTTCAAAAGCGCATTCTCTTCAAACGTGGTGCCCGTCTCATCGACTTCGGGCAGGTCAAGCGCTGCGGCGCTCGTCACATCGATGCCGCGTCCGTCTAAAAGGCGCTTCATTTCCGCGACCTTGCCCTCATTGCGGGTGGCAAGAACCAAAATATTGTCTGGAAATAATTGCATCTCAGTGCCCTCATGGTGCGAACATCGTTATAGCTGGTTGCGGCTCCGTGACAGATCGTTCATGGACACTGCCGCATTGCGATTATCGACGAAGACGGACCCCATTTGTGACCATCCGCGTGACCTTGGACAAGATATTGGCCGAACGCGATATGTCGCTGACCGAACTTTCGGACCGCGTGGGCATCACAATCGCCAATCTTTCGATCCTCAAGACGGGGAAAGCCAAAGCCGTCCGCTTCACGACTCTGGAAAAGATTTGCCAGGTCTTGGACTGCCAACCCGGTGATATCCTTGAGTTTGAGGACGATTAGATCCCATGCCGGACGCAGCGACGCCTGGATATTCTGGCAAGCCGCTGACCCAAAAGCTGGGCCTCAAAGACGGCATGGTATGCCTGCCCATCAACCCGCCGCCCCACTATCGCGATCTTTTGCCCGGCAGCGACGGCGTCATTTTTCGCCAACGGGCACAGCAGGCCGATGTGGTGCACCTCTTCTGTGCCCATCGCGCCGACCTTTCAAAGAGGCTCTCAAAAGCCCTCGCTAAAGTCGCTGAGGGCGGGATGCTTTGGATCTCCTGGCCGAAAAAGAGCTCGGGCCTCTTTCAAGACCTGACCGAGGATGACCTCAGGACTGCTGTTCTTCCGACGGGCTTTGTCGATGTGAAAGTCTGTGCGGTCGATCACGACTGGTCCGGCCTCAAATTCGTACGGCGAAAAACATGATCATCGCGACAGCGCAAAACCTCATTACCCGAAGCATCAGGGACAACAGCACAGAGATCCAGAATCTCCTGCAAGATGCCCATCGGCGAGGGGCCGATCTGGTGCATTTCCCGGAAGGTGCGTTGTCTGGCTACGCCAAGCACCAACTGACCTCGGATTGGTCGCGCTTTCCTTGGGACGACCATGAAGCGGAACTGGCAGCGATCGCCTCCTCGTGTGCGAAGCTCAGCATTTGGGCGGTGATCGGCGGGGTTCATCGTCCTGAAGCAAACAGACGGCCGTACAATAGCCTCTATGTCATCAATGATCAGGGCGATATCGCCAGTCGCTACGACAAGCGTTTTTGTTCGCATACTGAGATCAGCGACTGGTATCGTGCCGGTAGCGAAGCCCTTATGGTCGACGTCAAGGGCACGAAGATTGGCTTTCTGCTGTGTATCGAAATTCAGTTTCCAGAGCTTTTCATTGCCTACGAGCGCGCCGATGTCGATTGTGTTCTTCTGTCATCTTATTCCGACAATCCAATGTTCACTATCCAGGCGCAGGCGCACGCAGCATGCAACAATTTCTGGGTTAGCTTTTCCGTACCCACCAATAAAAGCAACCAGCATGCGTCGCGACTTCTGGGACCAGACGGCAGCATTGTCGATGTTTGCTCACCGGGCCACTCGGGCCTCGTTGTGAACACGATCGACCCCCACGACCCTCGCTGGGACGTGCCTTGCCAAAAGGCCAGGCCATGGCGCAGGCTTGCCCGGTCACGAAGCATCTATAACTGACGCGCAGCGCGTATCGACCGGCTGTTTTACAAAGCTTGAGCTTCCCTCAAGGACGCGGTAGTGGCCGCGCTCGTTTTTCCACATGGCACCGCTTTGACCACGCTTCTCGACCTCAGTCCTGCTGAAGCCACCGACCAGCGCTCATCGCTGGTGGGCCTCAGCCGTAAGGACATTGCCACGCGCTTTGCGACCGATTTGGGGCTCGCAGACAAAGAAGCGCGGATGCGCGCGCGGCAGGTCTGGGGCTGGATCTACAATTTCGGCGTCAGCGACTTCGCCGCCATGACCAATATCAGCAAAGCGATGCGGGAAAAGCTCAGCGATTGGTACCGCATTCCGCGGGCGGAGATTGTTGAGCGTTTGATCTCCAATGATGGAACGCGGAAATATCTCCTCCGGTTCGCTCCAGGCATCGAAGCCGAAGCCGTCTTTATCCCGGGCGTGGGACGAGCGGGTGCTCTTTGTGTGTCGAGCCAGGTCGGCTGCACGCTCAATTGTACCTTTTGCCATACAGGCACCCAAGCCCTTGTCCGCAATCTGACGGCCGAAGAGATCGTCCTGCAGGTTCTTGCGTGCAAGGACGATATTGAGGAGTGGCCGTCGGGTCGCGATGATCGTCAGCTGACCAATATCGTCTTTATGGGGATGGGTGAACCACTCTATAATCTCGAAGGCGTTACCAAGGCGATCGACGTAATCAGTGATGGCGAGGGAATATCGATTTCTCGACGCAGGATCACTGTGTCAACATCAGGCGTCGTCAATCAGATGCATCAGCTTGGCGAAGACACTGAAGCGATGCTGGCCATCAGCCTTCATGCTGTGCGTGATGAGCTCCGCGACGTCCTTGTACCGATCAACAAGAAGTGGCCACTGGAAGAGCTGCTCCAGGCCTGCCGAGATTATCCGGGGACGTCGAACGCGCGGCGGATCACATTTGAATATGTGATGCTCAAAGGCGTCAATGACAGCGACGCTGAGGCTCGGGAGCTTGTTCGCTTGCTCCAAGGCATCCCGGCCAAGATCAATCTGATCCCATTCAATCCTTGGCCGGACAGCCCCTATGAGTGCTCGGACTGGGGCCGGATCGAGGCCTTCGCTGAGATCGTCAACCGCGCAGGCTATGCGAGCCCCATCCGCACGCCGCGTGGCCGCGATGTCGGCGCTGCTTGCGGTCAGCTCAAAACCGACAGCATCAAAGCCCGCGCCAGCGAGCGGAAAGCCGGCCTCGCGCCCGCGTGATCGATGGACCGCTTGGCAACAGTCGATCCATCTCCTACAGTTGTAGTCGAATGAGACCTGGAGGGGGCCATGCTGTTCGCACTCGCCGCGATGACACTGGCCGCACAAGCTGCGCCATCGGCATCGATTGATGTCACTTACCAAGACGTACCCGAAGCAGCGCAGGCTGACTTTGAGACAGCCACAATGATTTGGGAGGGTTGCCTCGTCAGTGAGGCCCCAATTCGGATCCATGTTCGGTGGACACGAGGCGGACCGACGGGGTTCGCTTACCATGCCTCTGTACGGAACAAACGCTATCTGCCTAAGCGAAAGGCTTGGTACCCAACAGCGCTCGCCAGCGCCCTGCGTGGGCAACGGGTCACCGACACCGATGATATGAACATCTTTTTCAGGGACAAGGACAACTGGTACTTCGCTAGCAATGATCCGATTGCCGAGGATCACGTCGACTTCATCAATGTCGCCGTGCATGAGATCGCCCATGGCCTCGGCATTTCATCAGGCTCTTTCATTCCGTGGCAAGGCCAGCGCATCGCTCAGATTGGCTATCCTAATGAGTTTCTCGATTATTTTCAGTGGACGTTTGAACTCCCCGAGCTCGACGGCACACCGCTCATCTATGACACCATGCTCCATCTCGGCGATGGCCGGCGGGTGACAGATTTCGATAATCCATCCACCGATCTGACGCGCGCTTTAGACAGCCCGACGATCCATTTTGTGGGCAAAGCAGCGATCGCTGCCAATGACGGTTTCCCCGTGGGCGTCACACCGGGAAATGTCAGCCATATTCCCGCAAGCGGCCGCGGACCGACCCCCATCATGCTCAGCGACAGCGGTCAGGGCGAAAGCGTGCGCCAACCGGACCCTATTCTCTTGGGCATGCTCGAAGATATCGGCTGGACGATCGCCCCAAGCTGCAAAGCCGCGGCCTATGCCGCACAGAACCCTTGAGCCGAAGAGCCGACCTTACGCTTTTCTTAACGCGCCGATCGGGGTATGAAGGCATCTGAGGACGACTGGTGGGCGGCTTTCGATGACCAAAACTGACATGCTTTTCGGCGGAATTCTGGTCGCAGTGTTCAC
>CAWUIJ010000119.1:0-8686 GCA_963922235.1 uncultured Parvularcula sp.
GATGGCGGTCACAGCGGGACGGCATGCGCGTCAGCGGCCTGGGCGCAGCGACACGTTTTGGCAGTTCCGGGACTACGCTCCCGGTGATCCGTCCACCTCGATCGATTGGCGACAGTCAGCCCGTTTGGAGCGGCGCCTCTTGGTCAGGCAAACCGAGTGGGAGCAGCCGCAAACCCTTCTTCTTTGGTGCGACGGTGATCAGGATTTTGACTTTGCTGGTAAGAACAGGCCAAGCAAAAGGTTCCGTGGACAGACGATTGCTCTAGCGATGGCGATGGTCCTTTTAAGGTCCGGTGAGCGCGTGGGTCTTTGGGGCGGCGCTGAACCGCCCGTCCATGGACCGCAGAGCATCCCAACCCTCGCCCATCGCCTTGTCCATGGCCAACGGCCGCTGCAAGATATCCCTCCCGTACCAGGCGTACACGTCCTTTTGGTCAGCGACTTTCACCGCCCGCCCGAAGAGTTGCAAGCAGCCTTTGCGCGGATTCGTGAAGCGCGTGGTCGTCCCATGGCCGTGGTCGTGGAAGATCCTTTGGAAACGAGCTTTCCCTATCAAGGCGCAACGCGGTTCGAAGGGCCAGGCGGTGTCATCAAGAAGCGTTTTGGTGATGCGGGGTCCATTCGCGATGCCTATCAAGAACGCCGGCAAGAGCATCATCAGGCGCTCGATCAATCCGTCCGCCTGCCCCATGAGCTGCTGCGCTTCCACACCACGGATCAGTCGCCTGCGCCGCTTCTCCTCGCGCTTCTCCAGCGCATGAGCGAGGAAGGTTAGGCCCATGAGCTTCACCAGCCCGCTCGTGCTCTTAGGCCTCGGCGCCATTCCTGCTCTTTATTGGCTCTTGCGCGCCATCCCTCCGCAGCCAAGGCGCGAAGTCTTTGGCGGCATGTATTTCCTGAAAGAGCTCTCCACCCGGAAGAGCCAACCTGTGCGCACCCCGCTCTTGATATTGATCGTTCGGATGCTGGCCTTTGCCGCACTCATCCTCGGCCTTGCTGGGCCCTTGGTGGGTGACGAGCCACCGCAGACGGCTGGGCCCGTGACCCTGCTTATGGATGATGGATGGGACGCCGCTGCGCAGTGGACTGATCGTCAGAATGCGGCCCGCGCAGCGCTTGAGACCAGCAGCGGCCCCGTCACCCTTGTGAGGCGCTCTGACGGCGAGGTCACGACAGATCTTTCCCCGGACGAAACCATGCGCGCCATCGAGCGATGGGAGCCTCAACCCTCATTGCCGTCTGCCGAAGGGGTGCTCGACACAGCCACTCTTCAGAATGCGGAGCGCCTGATTTATATCGCTGGCGGCGTGATGACCGGTGATGAGGCGTCTTATCTGCGCCGCGCCGAGGTCTCTTTGCCCAGCTCGGCCACGGTTGCTCTCGGCGCAGTGTCTGTCACCGCCGATGCTCTGACCGTTCCCCTCATGCGAAGCGACGCCAGCGGCACAGCGCGCTGGCCCGTCTCGGCCATGGGCGCCGATGGCCGCGCGCTCTCAACAGAACTCGCGGTTTTGGAACCCGGGATAGAGACGGTCGACGTCACCTTCCGCCTGCCCCTTGCCATTCGCAACCAAGTCGTCCGCATCGAGATTGACGGCGTGCGCAGCGCCGGAGCCGTCGAGCTATTGGGTGCCAGCGCCCGGCGGACTTTGGTTGGCATCGCCTCGCGCGGCAACGATAGCTTACGCGAAGGCGGCTTCTACCTCTCCCGCGCCCTGGAGCCGAGGGCCGAGCTGATCGAAGGTCCGATAGCTGAGCTTCTTCATGAAGAGCCTGGCATGATCATTCTCGATGATGTCGGAACCTTCAGGGCCCGGGACCGGGACGGTCTTGAAAGCTTCGTTGAGCGAGGCGGCGTGCTTCTGCGGTTCGCTGGCCCACGGCTCCTCTCTGGCGATGTGATCAATGGCGATCCC
The DNA here is from genome assembly GCA_963922235.1 of uncultured Parvularcula sp. Lineage (GTDB taxonomy): Bacteria > Pseudomonadota > Alphaproteobacteria > Caulobacterales > Parvularculaceae > Parvularcula. The sequence continues at coordinate 1,917 of CAWUIJ010000119.1, forward strand.
CTCCTGCCTGCTCCCGTGCTCGGCGGCGAGCGGTCCCTTGGCGGAGCGCTCACCTGGGCGGATCCGCAAGAGGTCGACCGGATTGAGATCGGTAGCCCGATCGGCGATTTGGCGCTCGATGAAGTCATCGCGGTCCGGCGGCAGGTTCTTACATCGCCCGGATCCAACCCCGATATCTGGATCGCGCTCGCCGATGGAACGCCGCTCGTGACAGCGCGGCGACAAGGCCAGGGGCTTGTCGTCCTGGTCCACGTGAGCGCCGTTCCGACGTGGTCGGATTTTCCGATCTCTGGCCTCTTTGCTCAGTTCATGCAACGACTAGCGGCCTTGGCTGAGACATCGCTCGATCAACCGACACTTGGTGCCGATGAGGCACTTCCCGCGACCAAGCTTCTCAACGGCTTTGGCGCGCTGATCGATGCGCCTCTGGGAACCCAGCCATGGCGACCGGGCGAAGAGGCCGCACCGGGTCTTTACGGCACAGCGACACGAGAACTTGCCGTCAGCGCTTACAACGGTGAGCCGCCTCTTCGTGGCCTCACTGCAGAGACGCTGCCCCGAGGTGCACGCTTGATCGGCTCGACGGAGGAGACGCAGACGGATCTTGGTCCTTTGCTTCTCATTCTAGCCGTCATCCTTCTCTCCGCTGATGCATTTTTGACGATGACCGGCGGGCGCCTTCTCCCCGCCGCAGCAGCCATCAGCGCGGTGATCATGACACCCGGCATTGCGCCGTCTGCAAAGGCGCAGTTGCGGCCACCGCTCCCGGCCCTCGCCACCGAAGCCGCGCTTGATATCCGGTTTGGCTATATCAAGACTGGCGACCGCGAACTGGACGCCTTGAGCGAGGCGGGGCTGCGCGGGCTTTCCGTCCAAGCAAGCCTGAGGACAGCGCTCGAGCCTGCGCCGCCCCAAGGCGTGGATCCTGATCGGGATGAGCTTTCCGTCTACCCCCTACTTTATTGGCCCATCCGCCCAGGCCAAGAGCCGCCATCGGACAGTGCGCTTCAGCGGCTTGAGGAGTTTATGGCTGGCGGTGGCCTTTTGATCATTGATACACTGAATGTCGCGCGACCAGGCCTCAGCGAAGGTGGCCTCGATGCGATCCTCTCGCGCTTTGACGCCCCGCCGCTGGAGCCCCTCGGCCAGGACAGTGTTCTTCTCTTTTCCTTCTACCGTTTGGCCGATTTGGAAGGGCGATCCACCGGCGGGCAGGTTTGGGTTGAAACACGGGGAGCCCTCGACCAAAGGCGAGACGGGGTTCCCTCGCTTGTCATAGGAGGTCGCGATTGGGCCTCGGCCTGGGCCTTGGATGAGCGCGGATACCCCCTCCGGCCGGCCGGTCCTGGCGGAGAGCGCAGACGCGAATTGGCGTTCCGTGCAGGGATCAACCTCGCCATGGTAGCGGTGACCGGCAATTACAAAGCCGATCAGGCGGAAGTGCAGTCCATGCTCGATAAGCTCGGGGATCAGGACGAGGTGATCGAGAGGTTCCGCGATGAACCTTGAATGGGCGCCCCTCCTTCCCACACCGCTGATCGCGCTCATTGCGGTGATTGTCGTCATCGCCGCTGGCGTGCGCTTTGTCGGCTCGCGTATCGGCGCGATCCTGCGCCTCTTTTCGGCGGCGGCTTTGTGCCTGTTCCTCATGGGCCCAATGACCACGGAGCAAAGCTTCGAAGCCTTACCCGATCAGGCGCTGATCCTCACGGACCAAAGCGCCAGCACGCAGTTGGGTGATCGGCCTGAGCTCATGGCCGCTGCTACGTCCAGGTTACGCGCCAAGCTCACGGAGGAAGGTCTTGATGTCATCGAGGCGAGCTTTGGCGACCAAACCACCTCGGACCTCGCGCAGGGCCTGACAAGCGGGCTCGCTGCCGCCAATCGGGAACAGCTCTCATCCGTCTTTGTTCTGAGCGATGGTCAAGTCAGCGGAGCTGAGACGGCGATCGCGCGCGAGTTGCCCGTTCCTCTTCACACTGTGCTTGTCGGCGATGAAGCGAACGAGCAGGACCGCTCCGTTCGGTTCCTCTCTGCCCCGCGCTTTGGGATCGTCGGTGATCAGCTCACGTTCGAATTCATGGTTGAGGACCAAGGCTTTGGCGATACGATCCCAGCCTTTCTTTCGATCGACGGAGAGCGCATCGCCAACCAAATGGTGAGCCCAGGTGAACCCAGCCTCTTCACCGTTTCCATGGAGAGGCCGGGTGAGCGGGTGATCGAGATCGAGGTCCCACAAACCCGCAGCGAGCTCACCTTACGGAACAACACCGTCTCGGCTGGCGTCAATATCATCCGGGATCGCCTCCGGGTGCTGCTGATCTCCGGGGAGCCCCATGCAGGGGAAAGGGTGTGGCGCAATGTGCTGAAGTCTGACCCTGCTGTGGATCTCGTGCATTTCACGATTTTGAAGCCCGGCAACAAAGAGGTCACCGCCTCGCGGGCTGAACTCAACCTGATCGAATTTCCAAGCCGCGAGCTTTTCCGTGACAAGCTTGAGCATTTCAACGTCGTGATTTTTGATCGGTACACTTATCGAAATGTCATCTCGGCCTCAGAGCTCGCATCGGTCACGCGTTATGTCGAACGCGGAGGCGCCCTCTTGATTGCAGCCGGCCCAGAGCTTTCTGGTGACGGTAGCCTGGTGGCTCAGGCCACTCTCTCTCGGGTCTTACCGATTGGGCAGATGGGAACCGCTGCCGAGCGGGCCTTTGTTCCTCAAGTCTCAGACCTCGGCCAACGCCACCCTATCACGAGCGCCTTGCAAGACCAAGACGACTGGGGCCGGTGGCTAAGGCACATCCCGGCCGATGTGCGAAGCGGCGATGTCCTGATGACAGCTGGCGATGTGGCACCTCTTTTGATCACCGATCGCGTCGGTGACGGAAGGATCGCGATGCTTCTCTCCGATCACCTTTGGCTTTGGTCTCGAGGATTTGATGGCGGCGGTCCGCACCGGGAGTTTCTTCGCCGCCTGGTGCATTGGTTGATGGCAGAGCCGGAGCTCGAGGAAGAAGCGCTCGCTGCGTCTCTTTCCGAAGGCGGCCTTTTGGAAATCCGTCGGCGGACACTTTCCGAAACGATTGGCCCAGTGCGTATGACGCTGGACAGCGGAACACCTCAAACCGTGACCTTGGAGCAGAGGTCCGAGGGCCTGTTTTCTCTATCGCTCGATGCTTTTGATGCGGAGCGTGTCACCCTCGAAACCACAACGGAGGATGGTGAGGTTTTGAGGGCTGCAGCGCTGAGATCGCAAAACCCATCGCTCGAGCTGACCCAAGTGGCGCTGACGAGCGAACACCTGGGCGCAGCATCATCAAGAACGGGCGGCGGCTTGGTGTCATGGATGTCGGCGGGATCCGACGGGCCTTCGCTGAGGCGCGTCCGTCCTGGACGGCCGGACAAACACGGGCGCGGTTGGTTTGGCTATGTGCCGCGTGAAGCAAGGACGATCCTGTCCGAAAAGGCGCACCCGCTGGCTGATCGATGGATGTATGCGCTCCTTGCTGGTGGTCTGCTTTTGCTCGCCTGGCTTTTTGAAAGTGGTCGTGTGCCAAACCTTATGATGCTCACAGGACAGTTGAAGAGCGAAAAAGATTCGGCCTCAGCGTTAGCCAAAGCCACGTCCAATACGTGACATCGCAATCATTATCGTGCAGCCTTGTGATTACGGATTTGCAGGGGTGGTTGTTCGTGAAAGGTCTCTTATTATTGTGCGTTGCAGCAATGTCTTTGTGCAGTTGCGCCGCGACCGGAGACGCGATCACCCGTGCAGCAGGCACATCCATGACGGGTATCAACAACGCGGCTCTTCGAGCGGCCGGTAGGCCCATGCCTGGCGACGCTCCAACCATCGTCACGACCGAAAGCGGCGCCCATTGGTCCGAAGAGTGGGTGTGGGAAGGCGACGCCGCGACCCCTGATTCACCTCCGGTTAAGGAAGAAGACGCCACTTCGGAGCAGTGACCTCCTCAACGTCTTTTCACGCACTCTCCCAGGGCTTTCTTGATGCGCTTCGCGTCGAACGACGGGCGAGTGCCTACACCGTGCGAAATTACGAAGCGGCCCTCGCCAGGCTGGAGCAGTTTCTCACCACCCATATCGACCCACCCATCGATGCGAAGGCACTCTGCGCGTTGAAAACGCGCGATTTCCGCGCGTTTCTCGCTTGGCGCCATCGCGACGGTGTTGATCCCGCAACGCTGAGGCTCGACCTCTCCGCGCTTCGCAGCTTCTTTCGTTATTGGGACCGCCGCGACGTTTTGAGTTCGGCAGCGCTGTCAGCTCTTAAGTCGCCCAAACGGCGAGCGATCCTTCCCCGACCGATCAGCGCGCCTGATGCTGATGCTTTGATCAAAGCCGCTTCAGCGGAAACCGATCAGCCCAGTTGGGTCGCCGTCCGGGACGTTGCGCTTTTCACGCTTCTTTACGGTGCGGGCTTACGGATCAGCGAAGCGCTCTCTTTGCCTGCCAACGTGCCTGGAGACGTCCTGCGCATTGATGGCAAAGGCGGAAAAACGCGGGATGTCCCCATCCTGCCGCAAGTCTCTGACGCGCTTGCACGCTACAAAGATGCCATTGCGGCTGTTCCGATCAAAACCAAAGAAGGCGAAGAGCCCCCTCTCTTCATCGGTGTGCGGGGCGGACGCCTGTCGCCGACAGTCGCGCAAGCCAGCATGCGTAAACTGCGTCAGCAGCTGGGTCTCCCCGAAACCGCGACACCCCACGCCTTGAGGCACGCCTTCGCCACGGAGCTCTTAGCGTCAGGTGCGGATCTGCGGGTGATCCAGGAGCTGCTTGGCCACGCCTCGCTTGCGTCTACCCAGCGGTATACAGCCGTTGACCCTGATCGGCTTCAACGAGAGCATCATCGCTGTCACCCAAGGGCGCGTCATCGCGGACAGTCAACCGCTCGAGCTCGTTGAGTGCTGCCTCTAAATGAACACTCACGGATTGAATATCGTGCAACCTAAAGTAAGAATCCAACCTAATGAGATGTTGTAACGCGGGGGCAATAACCTCGCGAATTCTGGCTGGATCGTTGGCACCCACTTCACTTGACATCACTGCCTCATAAGAACGCTGATACACAACCTATAGGATGTTCGTTTATATTGTGCAACTTTGAGTAACGCAGAAAAAACGAAGAAATAACGTGCACGCGTTGACACCGTGATCTGACACCACCACTTTCCCGCGCATTCTGCCGATCCCGAAAGGCCCACCTCCCCTATGCAGGTCGTCATTGTTGAGTCCCCTTCTAAGGCGAAAACCATCGGCAAATATCTCGGCACAGACTATGAAGTCTTGGCGTCCTATGGACACATCCGAGACCTTCCGTCCAAAGATGGTTCGGTAGACCCCGAAAACGATTTTGCGATGATCTGGGACATGGACACGAAGTCCAAGGCTCGGATCAAAGAGATCACCGATGCCGTCAAAAAGTCTGATGGCGTGATCCTCGCGACTGACCCTGATCGCGAGGGTGAAGCGATTTCCTGGCACCTTTATGATGTTCTCGAACAGAAAAAGGTCCTGAAAGATAAACCTGTCCAACGCGTCGCTTTCAACGCGGTGACCAAAAAGGCCGTCCAAGAAGCGATCAGCAACCCGCGGGTGATCGACCAAGATCTTGTCGATGCCTATCTCGCCCGGCGCGCGCTCGACTATCTCGTCGGCTTCAGCCTATCACCGGTTCTCTGGCGCAAACTTCCTGGATCGCGATCAGCTGGCCGGGTGCAGTCAGTCGCTCTCCGCCTGATCTGTGAGCGCGAGCTCGACATTGAGAAGTTCGTCGCTGAAGAGTTCTGGACTGTCGAAGCGCAGGTTGCCGCCAGCAGTGATCCGTTTACGGCACGCCTCACCCATCTTGATGGTGAAAAACTCGGTAAGTTTTCCCTGACCACGGAGGCCGACGGCCAAAGGGCCAAGGACCTGATCGAGGCGGCCAGTTTCTCCATTGCTTCAGTCGAAGCCAAACCGACCAAGCGAAACCCAGCTGCACCCTTCACAACCTCGACGATGCAGCAAGAAGCCTCACGCAAGATCGGCTTCTCCGCCAAACGGACGATGCAAGCTGCGCAGCGCCTCTATGAAGCGGGCCTCATCACCTACATGCGGACCGACGGCATCGACATGGCGCCGGAAGCGGTCATGGCCTGCCGTGACGAGATCAAAACGCGGTATGGGGACAGGTTTGTGCCGAGCAGCCCGCGGATGTACAAGTCGAAGCAGAAGAACGCGCAAGAGGCGCACGAATGCATTCGGCCTACAGATTTTTCCAAACATCCTGATGATGTGAAAGCCGCCGAGGACGAGGCCAAGCTTTACCGCCTGATCTGGCGCCGAGCTGTGGCCTGCCAAATGGCGAGTGCGGAGCTTGAGCAAACGACGATCGATATCCGGTCATCGGATGAGAAAATCGGCTTACGTGCCACGGGGTCCGTCATCACCTTCGAAGGTTTCATCGCAGTCTACACCGAAGGCAAAGATGACGAAGACGATGACGAAAAAGAGGGTCGCCTGCCTAAGGTGACACAAGGCACAGCCGCGGACGTCACAAAGGTCGCGCCTGAGCAGCATTTCACGCAGCCACCGCCGCGCTTCACCGAAGCGAGCCTCGTTAAGGCCCTTGAAGAGAATGGCATTGGCCGGCCTTCGACCTATGCCTCGATCATCTCGACACTGCAGGACCGGTCCTATGTGCGCATGGACAAGAACCGGTTCATCCCAGAAGACCGTGGGCGGATCGTTACGGCCTTCCTCGAGAA
>CAWUIJ010000120.1:0-8523 GCA_963922235.1 uncultured Parvularcula sp.
GGCATCCGCCGGCAGATCGCAGCCATTATGGCGACGGGCGATCTGCGTGAGTGGACGCAAAACATCACGGCACCAACCTTGGTGCTCCATGGGTCTGCTGATCCGCTTGTTCCTTATCAAGCGGGCCAAGACATCGCAGCCAATATCGAAGGCGCACATTTTGAAATGCTCGAAGGCATGGGGCACGACGTTCCGCCTTCTCACCTCGATCGTATCAACCATCTCATCACGGAACATCTCCGTGCTGTTGAAGAGAAAGCCGCCTCTAGCCAAGCGGCATAGCAACCAACTGAAATTCTCGAAAAGGAGTCAAATCATGGCTGAAGCAAAGAAAACCACCAAGAAAACCGCAGCACCTAAAAAAGGCGCAACGAAAAAGGCATCCCCAAAAGCTGCTGAAGCAGTGACAGAAGAAGCCGTCGAATCGATCTTCGCTCGCATCCAAGCTGGTTTTAAAGAAGCTGGTGCTGCGCTTGGCGACTCGAATGCCATCATGGGCGACAAGCGCCGTGAAGTTCTGCTGACGATGCTCGAAAACGCACAAGAAAATGCAGACGCAACATTCGACGCTCTGCGTGAAGCCATGGATGCAGAATCGTTCACCGATTCGCTCCGTATCCAACGTGATGCTCTTCGCGAAGGCATCGAGCGCAACGTTGCTCAGGTTCGCAACGTGTCGTCGCTCACTGCTGAAGGCAGCCGGGAAACAATTGCTCCAGTGACTGAGTACCTCAGCAGCTTGCGGGAAAAAGTCCGGGGTTCAGCGAACGCCTAAGCCGCTCCTCCTCCTCCCGGAGTGGTCAGGTCACTACCGGCGCTAGGGAAACCTAGCGCCGGTCTTTTTTTGCGACCTGCCGGGGGGACAGCAGTTCGCTAGGTGGTTCTTAGTGGTACATGTGGCCGCTTGTTGGGAACGCTGCGCGCCGCCAAACGGAAGCCTTGCGATCAAAAGGTGACCACTCGTTCTCAGGAAGGGCGAGGCGGTCAGCGATCGCAAAAAAGACAATTGGGTTGACGCCTAAGCCGCAATGGCTGGCATAAACTTCGATATTGTCGGTGTTCTGAGCTGGTGGCTCAATGCAGCCGCGCCAATTCACGATGCCATCGGTTCGGGTAAAGATCGATGTCGAAGGAATGTCAGCAGGCGGCTGAAGAAGGTTCTCCATCATATCCTGCATATGGGGTGGCATTGGCATCCGACCCGCGATCTGGTTGTAGATCCAAGAAATTGTCGATGCTTCGACCTTGCCAGAAATCGGGCTGCCCAGTGTAATGATTTGGCGGATTTGATCGGGATTTTGCTTCGCGAGCTCCCGTGCCATCACACCGCCAAGGCTCCAGCCAACAAGCGAGACCTTACGGCCGGACTGGCGATAAGTGGTGTCGACCTTTTCAGCCAGCAGATCAAAGACTCGGCCTTCAGAGCCGGGTCCCATATTCCGACCTAACTCCCAGCCGGATGTTTCATAGCCTTTGCTGGCGATGAAACGACGAAGCAGGCCGGTTGAGCGGTCGCTGGTCAAAAAGCCAGGACAGACGACAACAGAATGCCCATCACCCGATGGCGCCGCGCGAAGCGGGACCTCGGCAACGGGGAGAAGAGACATTTCACTCAAGGCCCGCCCAGCTTCCATGAAAGCGAGGGGGAAAGACGGCCGACCAAGGTCGGTGATGGTCTCAGACATGAAGCACCTAAAAATTGCGCACGGTTGCTGTCGAATCTAGAGTTAGGTGATGGGAATGAAAAGCACTGAATCAAAATAAAAGCGCGCTGCAGTGCAACATAACAAATGAATTGTTGCACTGCATTATAGAGTAAAGATCCGTTAACAACTCGGCTGGGTGCTTGTCGTTACACCGCTGAATCAAGCCCATATGCGGCCAGCCGTGCGTGAATTCTCTCCACATTACAGGAAAGGATCACAATATCGTGGGTCTCGCCGTCGCGATCCATCACCTGATCTTTCAGGAGCGCTTCGCCTTGGAACCCTAGCTCCTCGAAGATCGTCACGGCGCCCGTCTGGTCGACAGTCATTTGGGCTGAGAGCTTTTTGAGGTCCTTTTGCAGGGCAATGACAAAGCACTCTTGGATCAAGATGCGGCCTAAGCCTTTGGCGCGAAGGGTTTTTCCGACCAGCACCCGCATCTCGCCCCAATGAGGGGACCATGAGTGCGGATCTTGGAATAGGGCGGCACAGCCAACGATGGTATCCCCATCCATGGCGAGAACAGTGGTGATATGGCCCTTTTCATTCCGTCGAACCCAGGCGGCCACGACTTTGGGGTTGGTGATGTCCCGCGGCATGTAGAGCATATCATGCGGGGGAAGGCTCTGCGCGAAGGCGAGGACATCGGCTTCATCAGCTGGCGTCATCAGCCGCAGCGTGAGAACATGCTCCTCACACGTGATGGAGGTCGGGTAGCGTGATTGATCGTTCGTCATTGTACCGATTTTCTCATCTTTATACGGATCTTACAGATAGCCAGTCATCAAGCTTAGGCCAGAGGCGGCGGACGGCGTTTGGCCCTGCGACCAAACTAATGTGACCGCCCTTCAGGACAAGCTCTTCCTTATCCTCTGAGGCCACAAGCTCGACCAAGGGCGAGCTCGCTTCTCGCTGGATGATATGATCGTGCTCTGCCACAGCGTGGAGCAGGGGAACCTTGATATTGGAAAGACTGGCGTTTTTTCCGCCGACCATGAGGTCGCCTTTGTAAAGCTTATTCCCGCGCATCAGCTCTTTGGTCACGTCTTTAAAATATTGACCTGGCAGAGGCAGGGCTTCGGTGGCCCAGCGATCGAACTTTCGATACGATTCAACAAACTGATCGTTCCACAGATTATCCCATAGATCGATCCTGCCTGTGATTTTGCTGGTCGGCCGCAACATATCGAACGATGACATGATGAGGTCCGCAGGCACGTTGCCAACCATCTCGACCAACCGATCGACATCGAGAACATTGCTGTCCGACCAAGCGTTGAACAGGCCCATCTTGTGCCAGTTGATCGGGGTGGTGAAGCAGATGAGGTTCTTCAGCGGCCCTTCAGGGTGCGTGGCCGCATAAATCGTCGAGAGGACGCCGCCCATGCAGTAGCCGATCACCGTGACGTCATCTTCTCCGGTCACTGCACGGACCTGCTCAATGCATGACGGGATGAAGTCTTGGGTGTAGTCGTCGAGGCCTAGACCTTTTTCTTCCGGACGCGGCGCATCCCAATCGATCATAAAGACATCGTAGCCGCTTTTGACAAGGAACTCGACCAGGCTGCCGCCCGGTGCGATGTCCATCACGTAGCCACGATTCGTCGTTGCCATGACCAACAAGATCGGCACGCGATAAAGTTCGTCAGCTTGCGCGTGGTAGTGATAGAGGTTCAGTGTACCTCGTTTATATATCGTCTCTTTGGGTGTCAGGCCCACCGGCGGCGCTGTGGAGGCGAAATACTCGACCCCCTTGATGTTCCGTTGGATGGTCCTGTTGATCATCTTGCTCATGCGCTTGGAAAGCGCTTCGCGTGTTTCACCGTCTTTAGCCATAAAAGTCGCCGCCCACTTCGCGTCTCAATGACGTCACTTCGTTTCTTTGCCCTTTTTGGGCGCTGGTTTTTTTGTTCGCGGCGGTTGGTTTGTTCGGGGTGCCGCCGTGTCTGGTGCCATGCGCTGTAGCATAGCTTCGATCCGTACAAGCCGTTCGTCCATTGTCATGACACGCTCGGCAAGTGCTGTCATATCCTCCCTACTCGGCATATTAAACATCGCCAACTGGCGAGCCATATGCGAGTTCATGCCCTTGCGCACGCGCATCTGAACCGAGGATGCAGCATTGGCCGTTTTGGAGAATTCTTCAGTCTCCATCAGTGCTGCGCTGATCGATTCAACTCTCGCTTCGAGCTTCGAAATGGCATCCCGGATGCCGTTGCTCGTTTCGTTTCCGCCTCGACTGGTGATGGTCAGCCTCCCAATTTTCGTTTTTCTGCAGTGTCATCGTCCAAGCCACACTTGGCAAGACATCGCGTATTATTCGTGCATGCTTCCCATTTCCCTCGTCTGCTGTGTAGAGTTCTTGCAAAAAATACGCAGGGGAGGCGATCTATGACGTCAGCACTGGATTTTCAGGCCAGTGATGATGGAGGCAACGCCATTTCAGGGACACAATGCGCCAGTGAAGCTTGCTCACCGAGGGCACGCATGCATGAGGTAGCGCCCCCACACTGTTTAAGGTCATCGCGGATATAAAGAACGAGCCAGCAGGATGAGTGACACACTAGAAAAGAAACCAACGGCTGAGACAGCAGGCCATGCGATTCCGCAACCGACGGGCAAACCTGTTGTCGGTAATGCGTTCACCCTCGATACCGATGCTCCACTCCAAGGCATGATGGAGCTTACTCGCCAGCATGGCCCAATCTACCAGCTCGATATTTTTGGCAAACCTCTGATCGTCGTCTCCGGCGCTGACCTGGCGCGAGAGATTTTTGACGAGAAGCGCTTTGACAAAGCCGTTCGCGGACCCTTGCGCAAAGTTCGCGTGATTGGCGGGGACGCGCTCTTCACAGGATACACTCAAGAGCCGAACTGGGCGAAGGCGCACAACATTCTTTTGCCGACTTTTGGTCAACAGGCGATGGTCAATTACCTGCCGATGATGGTCGATGTTGCCGATCAGTTGGTCAAAAAGTGGGAGCGGCTCAACGACGACGATGAGATCGATGTTGTCCGTGACATGACGGCAGTGGCCCTCGATACCGTTGGTATCTGCGGCTTCGATTACCGCTTTAACTCCTTCTATCGGAACGATTTCCACCCTTATATCGATGCCTTAGGCCGGACGCTCGAAACCTCCATGGTCCAGCGTGGATTGCCATTCGAGCACCTGGTGCTTCGCAAGCGGCTCGAGCAACTGGCCTCCGATGTGAAGTATATGAATGGTCTCGTCGATGATATCATACGAGAGCGGAAGAAAGGCGGCGATCAGGGTCAGAAAGATCTTCTGAACTACATGCTCGCAGGCGTCGATAAGGCCACAGGCGAAAGCTTGTCGGATGAGAACATCCGCTTCCAGATCAATACATTCTTGATTGCAGGGCATGAGACGACGTCAGGTCTGATGGCCTTCACCCTACACTTTCTGATGAAGCACCCTGAGGTGCTTGAGAAAGCCTATGCGGAAGTTGACAGGGTGCTGGGTAAGGACATCGCCGTGGCGCCGACCTATGCGCAGGTGAACAAGCTCGAATACATCCGGATGATCTTGTTCGAATCGCTACGCCTTTGGCCAACCGCGCCAGCCATCGGTCTTTATCCCTATGAGGATGAAATCATCGGTGGAAAATATCCGATCAAGAATAAGCAGTTCGTGACGCTGCTCACGCTGATGCTCCACCGGGATAAGTCTGTTTGGGGCGAGAACGCCGAAGAGTTCGATCCAGAGAACTTCAGCAAAGAAGCTGAGCGAGAGCGTCCAGCTTGGGCCTATAAACCGTTCGGCAATGGCCAGCGTGCGTGCATCGGACGGCAGTTTGCCATTCAGGAAGCTGTCCTGGTGATCGGAATGATCCTGCAGCGCTTCCAATTGATCAACCACACGAATTACGAGCTCAAGATCAAAGAGACGCTGTCGATCAAGCCGGACAATTTCAAAATGAAAGTCCGCTTGCGTTCAGATTTGACGCGCAGCGCCATGGTTCCTGTGGGTTCTGTGCAAGAAGCAGCGGATGAGACGCCGGATAATGCTCAACGCCCTAAGCATGGCACCAAACTCTACATCCTGTTTGGTTCCAATCTGGGCACAACGGAAGCATTTGCCCGCGATATTGCGCAATCGGGTGAGCTGAACGGTTTTGATACGGTTCTGGCACCTTTAGACGATTATGCGGGCAATCTCCCTACGGATGGTGCTGTGGTCATCGCGACTGCATCCTACAACGGTGCAGCCCCTGATAACGCTGTGCGGTTTGTGGAATGGTTGAGCACGGCAAACCCCGGCGAATTAGACGGCGTTCAGTACACCGTCTTTGGCTGCGGCAACCGTGACTGGGCAGCGACGTATCAGGATGTTCCTCGATTGATTGATCAGCGGCTCGAGGAACTCGGCGCCAAACGCATGGTCGGTCGAGGCGAAGCGGATGCGCGGGAAGACCTCGATGGTCAGTTCCATGAGTGGTTTGATCCGCTGTGGTCGTCGGTTGGTAAAGCCCTGAATCTCGGCATCGATTTCGAAGCGAAGATCCAGGCTCAGCCGCTCTACGAGGTCGAAGCTGCAGAAAGCGTGACGGCGAACCCCGTCGCGAACCAGGCCGGCGCAAAGCCGATGCGGATTGTCGACAATCGTGAGCTCCAAACGCATGACGCGGATAGCAAGGCGCCGCGCTCCACGCGCCACATCGAGGTCGAGCTTCCTGAAGGGGTGTCCTACGAACCTGGTGATCACCTCTGTGTTGTCCCGGTTAATCATCCTGATACGGTTCAAAGACTGCTCGAGAGATTTGGGTACAATGAGGATTCTCACGTCCGCATCAATGTGACGGGTGGGCGCCGCAGTCCGTTCCCGAACAACTCCACGTTCAGCGTCAAACGGCTGGCGGACGTCTTTGGCGAGCTGCAAGCGGTGGCGAGCAGGAAAGATGTGGGCGTCTTGGCGGCTCACACCCGCTGCCCCGATACCAAAAGAAAGCTCGAAGCGCTTTCAGCGCCAGCGACGGGGGACAAAGACCTCTACCGATCCGAGGTCTTCCTCAAGCGGAAGTCGATCTCTGACTTGCTTGAGGAGTTTCCGGCTTGTGAGTTGCCGTTTGCCGTGTTCCTTGAGATCACACAGTGGATGTCGCCGCGCTATTACTCCATTTCGTCTTCGCCCAGCGCGAATTCGAAGACGTGCACCATTACAGTTGGTGTGGTTGAGGGGCCGGCACGTTCCGGGCACGGCACGTATCGCGGCGTCTGCTCCAATTTCCTGGCCAATGCCCGGCCTGGCGATGTGATCCAGGCTGTGGTCAAGCCGCCATCGGCGAAGTTCCGCCTGCCAGAGGACGCCTCAACACCGGTCGTTATGGTTGGCCCGGGAACGGGGCTCGCGCCATTCCGTGGGTTCATCCAGGAGCGCCGTGCACAGAAAGAGAACGGCGAGAAGCTCGGCGATGCCATGCTCTTCTTCGGTTGCCGCAAATCAACCGAAGACTTCATCTACGCTGATGAGCTGAAAGCCGCCCATGACGATGGTATTATCGATCTGCACACGGCGTTCTCGAGAGAGGGGCCTGAGCGGATCTATGTGCAGGATGTGATCCGCCGTCAGGGCGCAGCCGTTTGGAAGCTGATCGAAGACGGAGCAGTGATCTATGTCTGCGGTGACGGCGCGGCCATGGAGCCTGAGGTCAAGCGCGCGCTTGCAACGCTCTACGCGCAGAACAAAGACGTGGACTATGAGGTCGCGAATGAGTGGATGGAGACCATGACCAAAGAGGGCCGTTATGTCCTCGACGTTTGGGCTGGTCACTGATCAACCGAGATCACCGTCGGTCTAGGCGTAGACCGACGGGAAGCTTTCTTTCAGCCAAGAGCTGATCGCTGTGCTGAGCTCATCAGGTTTTTCTTGCGCGACCCAATGTCCTGCATTGATGGTTGCTTCTGTGAGTTGTGGGCAGTGGTCGCGCATAGGCTTGACCAAAGCGGGGTTTGATGTCGCGCAGACAGGATCATAAGAGGCGTGCACAAACAAAACAGGCATTTCGATTGTCCAAGACCCTTTGACCTTCTCGGCATAGGCCGCATTGGCCTCTAAGTTCATGTACCAACTATCGGGAGCCGTGAAGCCGTTCCGGGTGAGAGCATCCGCGTAGGTTTGCGCTTCCTCCTCTGAAAGAACGCGCGTGTCTAAAGGAAAGCGCGGGGGAGGGGTGCCGTTTGGCCCGAACCACCCGCCTCGTTCCATCGTTGATGCGGTCAACGAGGGCATGCCGACGCCAGATGGGCCGCCGGTACGAAAAAGGGCGTGGACTGTCGATAAGGGGTCGGCGTCGAACGCCTTGGTCGCTAAATCAAAATGCTCTTGGTAGAAGGCAATATAATCCCATTGCCCATTCGGGAATTGCTCTTCCGGATAAAGCGACCGATCGACGGTGCTCACCAGGTTTTCGAGTGTGAGGGCAGAAGGTAGATAAGGCACGCAGATGCCAATGGAACCACGGCAACGCTCTGGATAGTGCTGGGCGATGGCCCACATGATGGGGCCGCCTAAATCATGCCCCACCCAGACAGCTTGATCTGCTCCGAGATGATCAAGGAGATCGATCATGTCCTGAACCATGTCTTCAATGCGGTAGTCGTCCATGTTCGGATGAACAGTCGATCGGCCGTAACCGCGCATGTCCGGTGCAATGGCACGAATGCCCATCGCCCCCAGCGCTTCCAACTGCTTGCTCCATGTGATCGAGAGTTCTGGCCAGCCATGGCAAAAGATGACCAGAGGACCATCCTCTGGGCCGCACGACAAATAGAACGTTTCATGTCTTTCTGTCGT
>CAWUIJ010000121.1:0-8403 GCA_963922235.1 uncultured Parvularcula sp.
CGTGAACACCTGCGCTGTGACGCGAGAAGCGGTGCGGCAGAGCCGGCAGGCGATCAGGCGCGCAGCGAAGCACCATCCGGGCCGCCCTGTCATCGTCACCGGTTGCGCCGCGGAACTTGAGCCCGAAGCCTTTGAGGCCATGCCGGAGGTCACGTCCCGCATTCCCAATGCGAGCAAAACCGATCCCGCGTCATGGGCGCTTCCTTCGACGCTCGGTTCAGCGCCGCGGTCGATCGAAGCGCGCGCGCCCTTGGCCGTTCAAAACGGCTGCGACCACCGCTGCACCTTTTGCATTATCCCTTTCGGCCGCGGCGATGCGCGCTCGCTCCCGATCGCTGAGGCTGTGCGGCAGGCAGAGGAGCTGACGGCCCGCGGCGCCCGCGAAGTGGTGTTGACCGGTGTGGATCTCACCTCGTGGGGACCTGATCTCGGTGAGGTCCTCTCCCTTGGGCATCTCGTGGAAGCTCTCGATCACGCTCTGCCCAGCGATATTTGGATCCGGTTATCCTCGATCGACGGAGCTGAGATCGATGATCGGCTGTTCCGTCTGATGACAGAGGTCGAGCGCGTTGCACCTTATGCCCATCTTTCGCTGCAATCCGGCGATGACATGATCCTCAAGCGGATGAAGCGTCGGCACACGCGCTTTGATGCGGTCGATCTTTGCCGCCGCCTGCGTGAGGCCCGGCCAGAGATCGCCTTTGGCGCAGACCTCATCGCAGGCTTCCCGACCGAGACCGAAGCAATGTTCCAGAACTCTGTCGATCTCATCACGGATTGCGGGCTCTCCTTCGTCCATGTCTTCCCTTTCTCCCCGCGGGAAGGAACACCAGCCGCGAAGATGCCCCAGCTCGAACGGGCTGTGGTCAAGGAACGGGCGCAGCGTCTGCGCGACGCCGCGGACCATGCTTTGGCCCAGCACCTCGATGCGCGCATTGGAGCAGAGCGGTGGGTGCTGATTGAAGAGGTGAAAGACAGCGTACCGCGCGGCCGCTTTGCTGATTTCACCGATGTGCATCTACCGGGTGCCGATCACCTCTCCGCAGGCGACCGTGCGCGCGCCCGCGCGACTGAACGACAGGGACGCCATCTGATAGCTGCGCCCATGACAGGATCTCATACCCATGGCTGACGAGAAAAAAGGTTTCTTTGGGAAACTCTTTGGCGGGAAGAAAGACGAGGCGCCGGAGCAACCGACCCAAGACACACCCGCGCCCGCTCCTGCCAGCGAACCCGTTCCTCAGGCACCAGCCCCTGATCCTCAGCCAAGGGTAAAAGCGCCCGAGCCCAAAGAGGCCGCCCCCGCACCGATCGAGGCGAAACCTGCTGAAGAGCCCAAGAAGCAAGGCTTCTTCAGTCGCCTGACGGCAGGGCTCAGCAAAACCTCGCAACGTTTGACCGACGGCGTCGCAGAGATCTTCACCAAGAAGAAGCTCGACGACGAGACGATCGAGGAGTTCGAAGACCTCTTGATCTCAGCTGACCTGGGTCTCCCCGCCACCGAACGGGTGGTTGCCCGCCTCCGCAAACGGAAGGTCGGCCAAGAGATCACGGACCAAGAGGTGCGGGACGTGCTGGCCGAAGAGGTCGCCGCCACCCTGACACCGCTCGAGAAGCCGCTGACCATTGACCCGGCCAAAGGTCCTCACGTGATCCTGGTCGTTGGCGTCAACGGGGCAGGCAAGACCACCACCATCGGCAAGCTGGCAGCAAAATTCTCCGCCGAAGGACACTCCGTGATGCTCGCCGCGGGCGACACGTTCCGTGCCGCCGCGATTGAACAGCTCGCGGTCTGGGGTGAACGGACAGGATCCCCCGTCCTGACCAAGCCGCACGGCGCAGATGCTGCGGGTCTTGCCTATGAAGCCATCGAGACCGCCCGCGCGAACAAACATGACGTCTTGCTCATCGATACGGCGGGCCGCCTCCAAAACCGCAGCGAGCTGATGGACGAGCTTGGGAAGATCGTCCGGGTGATCAAGAAGCTCGATCCTGATGCGCCGCATGACACCCTCCTCGTGCTCGATGCGACGGTGGGACAAAACGCGCTACGCCAAGCCGAGGTCTTTACCGAGGTGGGCGGCGTATCTGGTCTTGTGATGACAAAGCTCGACGGCACAGCGCGCGGCGGTGTGCTGGTCGCAGTCGGCGATCAATTCGGCCTCCCCATTCATTATATTGGCATTGGTGAGAGCCAAGAGGATCTTAGGACCTTCCATGCTGCAGACTTTGCCAAAGCACTGACCTCGGACGAGTAAAGGAACCAAAACGATGACCGAACAAGCGGCGAAACCTTTGTCCCTTGATGGCCGCGAGAAAGCCGCCGTCGAATTCGGCCCCGTTGTGGTGCTGTTCCTTGGCTACTTTTTGCATTCCCGGCTTGGTCCGGTGTTGGACGGTCTGTTCTCGACCGATCTCTTCGCCAGCGACGATGGACGGTTGTTTGTTGGCCTTGCCCTCTTTCTTCCTGCCTTCGCCGCAGCATTTGTCTATTCGTTCATCCGGACCAAACGTGTCACCCCGATGCTGGCCTTTACCGGGGTTTTGGTCATCGCGATGGGTGCCCTGACCTTCATCTTCCAGGACAAGCGGTTCTTCTATATTAAGCCCACCATCGTCTACGGACTGATCGCTGGCGTTTTGACGCTAGGCCTCGTGATCAAGAAGAACTTCCTCAAGGTCGTCTTTGATGGTGCGCTGGAGCTGCCGCTTGAGGTTTGGAAGACCCTCACCGTCCGCATCATTGCTTTTCATGTTGCAGCTGCGCTCACCAATGAGGTTCTTTGGCGGACACTGACAGCGGGCTGCACCGCCGGCACGGAGTGCGGCGGCGAAGCATGGTGGCTCACAATTAAGTCCGTGGGCTTTCCCCTTGCCTATATTGCCTTCATCGCCACACAGGCGCCGCTGATCCTCAAGCATCAAGAGCTCGAAGAGACGACCAACTAAAGGCCATCCACCGGATTGGAGAAGGGCGGGAAGCCTTGCTTTCCGCGCATTTCACGGTGTTGCCTCAAGGCCCAGCCCACCGTTGGAAACGCCAAGTCCGGCCAGGGAATGTCCTCCCACGGCACGAGCATGACATCTTCGCTCTCTGGCCCTGCCGCAATCGTCTCAGGGTTTTTCAGCCGTGCGCGGTACATGATCTGCACCTGGCTGATGCGCGGGATCGAATAAATCGCCAGGACCTGGTCGAGCTCTAATTCCGCCCTCGCCTCTTCCCACGCCTCGCGGCACGCGGATTGTTCCGTCGTTTCGTTCAGCTCCATATATCCAGCGGGTAAGGTCCAATAGCCTGAACGCGGCTCTATTGCTCGCTTACAGAGGAGGATCCTGCCCTGATCGTCCGTGGCCACGCTTCCCGTCACAATCTTCGGGTTCACGTAATCAATGAAACCGCAGTGGTCGCAAATAGACCGTTCACGGTCATCGCCCTCAGGAATTCGTTTGGCAAAGGAGGGGTCCAAACCTTCGGTAGTCGTCACCATAACCTCACAATTCTGTCCGTTGACGATAGACTCTATCGTTTCGGGTGCAAAAAGTGTTGCATCCGTATCCGAAGCACTCAAAGTGGCAAGTGTTCTTTAAGGAAAACAATTCATGACCGCGAGTAGGGCATTCCGCACGCGGCCTTCTCCCAAAGAGAACAGCCGAGGCTGATGCCTCAAACACTTCAAACCCGGCGCGGGCTCCGCGCCACGAACGTCAAAAGAGAGTGACAATCATGGCGAAATACGCGCTCAAGACATCACCTGGCCACCTTCTCCGCCGGGCACAGCAATATGCTGACGATCTTTACAAGAAAGAAGTTGGTTCAGGCGGCCTGACATCGCGTCAGTTCACAGTCCTTCACGCGATCAGCGAACAAGAAGGTCTTTCGCAGACTGATCTCGTCCGGAAAACAGGCATCGACCGTTCGACGCTTGCTGACATGATCGCTCGCCTGACATCTAAAGGCTATGTTGCCCGTCAGCGCACAAAAGATGATGCACGCGCAAACTCAGTGAAGCTCACTGCAGCAGGTAAGAAGTCTCTCACTGGCTCTGAAGGCAAAGTGATGAAGGCTGAAACAGCTGCTCTGTCGCTTCTTCCTAAGACACAGCAAGGCGCTTTCATGAAAGCTCTGCAGGCTTACGCAGAAGCTCTCGACAAAATCGAAGCTGAGCTGATGGCTCCTAAGCGCCCAGCGAAAAAAGCGACGAAAAAAGCTCCTGCGAAAAAGGCACCTGCTAAAAAAGCAGCGAAGAAGGTCGCGAAAAAAGCTCCTGCAAAGAAAGCAGCGAAGCGCACTACTAAGAAACGTACGAAGAAGTAAGCTTCCAAAGCTTCTTGATCAGACGACAAGAACCCTGGGCCCCCCGCCCAGGGTTTTTTCTTGGCCAGCGCCCGGAGGCACGCAGACGGTCTCGCGGCTGATCGTATCGCAGCTCTTGGGTTGCTGGACCGGCTCTCGGATGGCACCCCTTTCTCTGGCAAAGGCTGAGGGGTGCAGATGGTCCGTGATCTCAAGATTTTGATGACAGCGATGATCGCCTTTTGGGGATGGATGGCCGCTTTTGGCAATGTGATGAGCCTTGGCGAGGCCTATTCTGAAGTGGAGCTGGTGACATCGATGACGGCTGCGGCAGACGCCGGCGGCCCCACCCTACCCTGGGCCACATCGAACCCGCTGATTGTCTGGCTGGGTGTGGCTGTCATTGTTGGTAGCAAGCTCGGTGCAGGAATCTTTTGCAGCGTCGCCTTGGTGAAAATGATCCCTGCGCGGCGGAGCGAGGCTGCTTCCTTCGTCAAAGCCAAGCAATGGGCCGTTTTCGGCACTGGTTTCGCCGCGCTGCTGCTGTTTGGCGGCTTCACCGTGTTCGGCGAGTTCGTTTTCTTGATGTGGACCGACCCCAAACTGGGCGGCGCAGCGGATGCAGCGGGGCGTTACGGGATGATGCTGGCTGTGCTGATGGTGTTCTTAGCGCAGCCTGAATCCGAGGCTTGAAACTTTAAAGCGCGAGATCGAGGCTGATCGGCGCGTGATCAGATGGCTTTTCCCAGCCCCTTGCATCTTGGTGGATACGGAACGCTTCGCGCCCGCCTGACAGCGCTGCCTCGCGCAGGGGTTCGGTCACCCAGATATGGTCAAGGCGACGTCCTTTGTTGGACGCGGCCCAGTCCTTCGCGCGGTAAGACCACCAGCTGAAGAGTTTCTCATCGTCAGGAACAAGCTCCCGCGCGACGTCGATAAAACCGCCAGCCTTGATGAGCCCCGCCATCGCCTCTGTCTCCACGGGGGTGTGCGAGACGATCTTCAAGAGCTGTTTGTGGGACCACACATCGTTTTCATGCGGCGCAATATTGAGATCGCCGACAAGGATCGCAGGCTCTTTCTTTTTTGTCTTCAAGCGGGCCGTCATTTCAGCGAGAAAATCGAGCTTGTGGGCGAACTTCTCGTTCTCCTCCGGGTCCGGCACATCGCCTCCTGCGGGAACGTAAAAGTTATGCAACCGCGCGCCGCCGGGCAGGGTCACAGCCATGTGCCGCGCATCGCCCTTGCCGCAGAATTCGATCGGCTCCGGATCCTCAAGCGGGACTCGGGAGGCAATCGCCACGCCGTGATAGCCCTTCTGCCCGTTGATCGCGAGATGCGGGTACCCGGCCTTTTCAAAAGCAGACGAAGGAAACTGTCCATTGTGGCACTTGGTTTCTTGCAAGCAAAGCACGTCTGGCTCCTGCTCCTTCAAGAACTTTGTGACCTGATCGATACGAAGACGAACAGAATTGATGTTCCAAGAGACAATCCGCATGCCTTACGCCAGCCGCGGGTCGGTGGCTGCAATGTCTTCGACCTCAAGAAGCGCATCGGTGAGTTTCAGAAGCGCTGGTGCCTTGGCGCGCCAATCGATCAGATCACTGAGCCGGAAGCAAAGCCAATCGGTGGTGATCGCCAAAGCGACAGCACTGAGGCTTTCAGGCGTTGTCTCTAACCGCGCCGCTGCCGCATTGAGCGCAGGAAGGGCGGCTTCGAGGCCGTCCCGACGTCTGCCCTGCCAGTGAGCGGAGATCTCATCCTCACTGCGCCGGCTCTCGAGGAAGTGCGCGACACCAAGATCCAAAACACCCATCGCCATGGCGATATCAGCCTCAACCGCCAAGCATTCTCGTGGGTCGGCTGGAAAGAGGTCCTTGGATCCAAAAGCATTCAAGGTGCGGACAATCAGTGTGGTCTCGAGAAGGGCTGTACCATCCGCCATGATCAGCGCCGGGACCTTCCCAAGCGGGTTCAGCTTACGGATCCCGTCGTCGAAAGGTCCGACCACTTCAAATCCAAACTGATCAGCCACGCCCGCTCGTTGTCGTACAATCTGGCACAATCGCACGAATGGCGAGGTGAGCGAGCCGTAAACAGTCCCTTGTTGAGTCACAAAGCGATCCCATGCGCGAAGACATCAGTGGGACGATGCTCCGCCTTAGTTGTGTTAGCAAGGATCGCGATCTCTCGCTTGCGCGACCTCTTCGCCACCCCCAAACACTTTCGTAGGATTCGGCGTCATCCGCAGTTCGCCTTTGTATCTTTCCAAAAAGCAGGACGCAGCAACAAACATGTCGACTTGGCGCGAAGGCGACAGATCATCGATCTTGATACCCAAGACCAAAAGCTCAGGGCCCAGCTGATCATCCGCTGCACGTTCGCCTTTGCGCTGAAGCTCCTTCAGCTCATCGGCGCGCATGCAATAGTTCTGGAAGTGCGCAGGGATCGAATCGTCATCACCAGCGCAGTTGGGCGGTGTGAACCGTGCGGTGGCGGAGTAGAGCACGTTGGTGGCAAGCTCGCATCCAGGCCCCTCGATCCCGCACACCTGGGACTCAGCGAACGCATAGAGAGCGCGGCGGCGTTCTTCTGCGACATCCGTCTGCAAACCGTCTGTTGCCGCACCGATAACAAAAAGTCCGTCATACCCCTGCAAGCTCGACGTCAGGGGCGTATCGATCCCGGTGACAGCCCCCATCGAAAATGGCGCTGGGTGACTCTCGGAATCCACCAGCGAGAGTTTGTTTTTCTGCGAGCAGGCTTCCGCGGTGGTGTTCGCATCGCAGGCCTTCTCAACCCAGAGAGGCTCGATCACAAACCGATCTTCAAAGCGCAGCCTGACGATCTCCATCCGAACGGCCGAGCCATTGGCGCAGAACTCAACGAACCCGTCGTCCAGCGAACCAGCTGTTTCGCAAAAGGGTGTTGTGAAGGTCTTGACCGTGTCATTGGTCGGGGTTCCAGCGCGACCATCTGCATCGGCGCTGGTTTTGGGCTGCGTTGGCTCCGCCGTGTCTTCTGCGTTCGCGACTTGGGGTTCATCCTGATCCGTTTTGGAAGGGGTAAAGATCACGAGCGCGACAATCGCGATTGCCACAAGACCGAAGCCTTGGAAGGCGGTCATCACAGCGCGGCTCTTGCCCTCATCCCAGAATTTCTCGCGCGCGCGATCCAGTCGTTCGGAAGGTTCCGAAAGGCGCGGCGGTTGCGTGAGAGGGAGCTTGAGCGACCTGTCGCCCTTCTTCAGCAAAGGAACATCGTCGCGAAACACGTAAAGAGCAAAGCCCACAGCTGCCGCTGCGCCCACTGCGAGAATGCCCAGCCCCGGGCCACTCGTCAATGCACCAGCCACCTGTGTCAGTAGTGCTGAAACTTCCGTCATGGCGTCCCCCGGGAGGCCTCCTCAAACCTTAACGAATCCCTAGCACGCCCCCCAGCCCATGCCTAGCAGTCCCTTTTTGACGCTCTGAAGAGCTTCCTCTATCGCCCCGATTATGTCGGAAACCGCAGTGTTTGAGCTCTCTTCCTCAGCGTTTGTGATCATTGCGATCATCAGTTTTTTGGGCTCCGCGGCGACGGCCGCTTTCTCTATCGGCGGTGGGCTCTTGCTCATTGGAACCATGAGCATTTTGGTGCCGCCAGCGGCGGTGATCCCCGTCCATGGCGTGATCATGGTGGGGTCAAATGCCGGTCGCAGCGGGCTTCTTTTGAGCCATGTCCGGTGGGACATAATCGGCTGGTTTGCGATCGGCGCCCTGATCGGTGGGTTGGTGGGGTCTCAGGTCGTTTTCGGCCTGCCCGCCAATATTTTGAGGCTCTGCATCGCAGCCTTCATCATCTTCACCCAGTGGGGCCCGAAAGTGAGCCTGCCGCTTGGCGCGCCTTTTTATGGCATCGCCGGCGCGCTTTCGATGTTTCTCACTCTTTTTGTGGGCGCCTCGGGGCCGTTCATCACGTCCATCCTCTCACGGCTGCCACAACTGACGAGAATGGGACTGATCGCAACGGCTGGCGCGTGCATGACCCTTCAGCATTCGTGGAAGGTTTTGATCTTTGGGATTGCAGGTTTTGATTACACCGAATGGCTGGCTTTGATCGCCGTCGCC
>CAWUIJ010000122.1:0-8336 GCA_963922235.1 uncultured Parvularcula sp.
CCCGATAGCGGTGACGTCAGCCATGGCACGAAGCTCGACATCGTGGCCCTCGACCAAGAACGCGCGGGACTAAAAGACACCACCCGCCTGATGGATGCGCTGACCGAAGGACGCGGCGACCAAATCACGATTGGCGGGCAACCCCGCCATGCCCTCAGCTATCTGAAGGATTTCCTATTCACTCCTGAACAAGCGCGGCAGCCGATTGGTGCCCTTTCAGGTGGTGAGCGGGGTCGGCTGGCGCTTGCGATCGCGCTCGCCAAACCCTCTAACCTGCTGGTGCTCGACGAACCGACCAATGATTTGGATCTCGAGACCTTGGATGTTCTCGAAGAAACGCTTGCGAATTATCAGGGTACACTCATTCTTGTCAGCCATGATCGGGACTTCCTCGACCGTGTGGTGACAAGCGTCCTCACGCCGGTCCCAGAAGAAGGTCTGGGCCGCTGGCGCGACTATCCGGGGGGGTACGAGGACATGTCGCGCCAGCGACAGGAGGCAGACAGGGCAGTGAAAGCGGCCTCTAAACCGGCAAAGAAAACCCCGCCTGCGCTCGAGAAAAAGAAGTCCTCCGGAAAACTCAGCTTCAAGGATAAGCACGCTCTTGAAACGCTTCCGGGAGAAATGGATCGCTTAAACGCAGCCATCGCAAAGCATGAGGCAGCGCTGGCCGATCCAAACCTTTTCTCTAGCGATCCCGCCGCGTTCGACCGCGCGCAAAAGGGGCTGGCGGCTGACTCAGCGGCCCTGGAAGCGGCTGAAGAGCAATGGCTCGAGCTCGAAATGAGGCGCGAGGAACTTGAGGGGTAAGACCCCAAGAGCTCTCTTCATCAGTGGACGTGGACATTCACCCGGACCCGGCGTGCACCCCGGACCCTGTAGTAGCGTGCGCGCGGCGCCACATAGACACCCCGGTAAAGCGGGCGCGCAGGAACAGCTGCGACATAGACACTCGTTGCTGCTGGGTAAGTCCAAGCGGACGCAGGACAGGTCGTGACCGCTCGGTCATAATGATCTTCACGCAGATCACGGTAGGATGTGGTGACCCGCGCATCGCGAATGTCTTCACGAAGATCAGGACAAAGGGCCGGGTTGAGATAAGCTCCAGACGGATGGTGCGCACTCGCCTGCGACAGGTTCGCTGACGCAAGGAATGCAAAACCGCCGCAGAGGATCATTCGCTTCGACACAACCGTTTCCTTCCTTGTTCACCTCTCCGGTTTGCATCTTGATTGTCGCAAACAAATCCCGGTTGAGGGCAAAGAACGTCGCAACGCGTCGCGAAAGAGGGTTATCGCGGGCGTCCCACGACCAATGACAAGTCAGCCGTTGACGTGCTGTCCCCATGGGCAGCGTGATGGTCGAAAAGCATTTGAGCCAGCGTTTGTGCCGCCCAGCGAAAATCCTGCTCCTCAAGCCCGCCATAGGGAGGGTGAAGTGAAGTCGTTAGCGCAAATCGCCAGACCAGTTCGTGAAACTGAGGCCGCGGCTCTGGCGCATGAAACCGATAAACCGTAGCAATATTTATCAATTTGCCCTGCGCCGCCTCGCCCGGTCGGAGGCTCAACTCGAAGAGTGTTTGCCCCATGACGAGTGGACAATGCGGAACGGGAGTCACTGGATCTTCGCGACCTTGCTCACTTTCAGTACCACCACAGAGCTGCAGCTTACTCTCTGACATGTGCCCTCTTTTCTGTGTACAGCACGCCGCGTCTCTCTTGCCGCAGCGCGCGCTGCCAAGCCTGATTTGCTTTTCTTGCAATTACCATCCTAGGGTTGCAATAACAAGTGAAACTCGCGTTTATCGTGATCCGGACCTCCGCTCGACGCGTGCAGACGGGCTTTGATCGATGACCAATCGCCGCGACGAACAATTGCAGCTGATCAACGACCTCATGATCCGTTTGGAGTTATCCGCCAATCAGATCGCGAGCACAGCGGGACTTCAGCCCTCAACACTCTATCGGTTTCTCGACCCTGAGAGCGATACCGAGCTCCGTGCGCATACAGAGCGAAAAATTCGTAAGGCGTTTGAGCTGCTCCCCGAAGCGGGCCCGGGGTTTGAAGAGCCTGAAGCCGTCCCGATTGAATCAGCGCCCGCGTTACCGAGCCAGGAGACGCTGGCTGCGCAATCGCTCGGCCTCTTTCGAATCCAGTCACGAAGCATGGTCTCAGCGGATATCCTCCCCGGTGACGTAATTGTCGTGGCACTCAACCAGCGACCGAAGCCGCACGATGTCATCTGCGCCCAGGTGTTCGACAAAACGACTGGCGAAGCTGAAACACTCTTTCGATGGTTTGAGCCACCTTTCCTTGTCGCGGGCTGCAGCGAGGCCCGCCTGCGGAAGCCCATACTCATCGACACAAACCATGTGACTGTGAAAGGGCCAGCGGTGGAACTTTATCGGCAGCGCCGGTTTTAGCGCCCCGGCGAGGTCTCTGGACCTGACCTTTTGCCCTGTGATAATGCCGCCGCCGTGTCCCAGATAACTGTTGCAGCCCTTTACCACTTTGCGCCTCTTGACGACCTTCCCAGGCATCAAGAACACCTGCTCCGTATATTGAACGATCATGACGTGAAGGGCACGCTGTTGCTAGCGCCCGAAGGCGTGAACGGAACCATCGCAGGCAGTCGCGCTGGCATTGATGCTGTTCTCACCGCCGTGCGAGAGCTTCCCGGCTGCTCAGGCCTCGAGGTGAAAGAAAGCCACGCCCAGAGCCAACCTTTCTTGCGGACAAAGGTCCGCCTCAAGAAAGAAATCGTGACCATGGGCGTCGAAGGCATCGATCCCACCGCAGCCGTCGGCCGTTATATCTCTCCGGAGGACTGGAACGAGGTCATCTCTGACCCCAACACGGTGGTGGTCGATACGCGCAACGACTATGAGATTGGCATCGGAACCTTCAAAGGCGCGGTTAATCCGCAGACCGATTCTTTTCGCGACTTCCCAGCCTGGTTTGATAAGTTCAAAGAAGAAAACCCCGACAAGCGCATAGCGATGTTCTGTACAGGTGGCATTCGCTGTGAAAAGTCGACGTCCTATGCGCGTTCAGTCGGCGTGGATGATGTCGTCCACCTTAAAGGCGGCATCCTCAAATATCTTGAACATGTGAACGAAGCCGAGAGCCTTTGGGAAGGCGAATGTTTCGTCTTTGACGGGCGCGTATCTGTTCGGCATGGGTTGGAGCTCGGCAGCTATGACCAATGCTTCGCCTGCAGACGACCGATCGATGACGCGATGAAGGCCGATCCTGCTTACATTCAAGGCGTATCATGTCCACAGTGTAAGGACGAATATGGCGACGAAGAACGCGAGCGCTTTGCTGAACGCAATCGCCAGATCGCCCTTGCCAAAGAACGCGGCGAACAGCATCTCGGTCGCAAGCTCGGCGAAAGCTAGGTCCCGCCCATGAGCTCTGATCAGGCCGCCCTGCCCATCCTCTACTCGTTTCGTCGTTGCCCCTATGCGATGCGCGCCCGCATGGCCTTGCTTCTCAGTGGAAAGACTGTTCGTCTGAGAGAGCTCATCCTCCGCGATAAGCCAGCAGAGATGCTGGCCGCATCACCGAAAGGAACCGTGCCCGTTCTGGTTCAGCCAGATGGCCAGGTCATCGATGAAAGCCTCGCTGTCATGCAGTGGGCGATTGCAACAGGCACCGATGGTCTTGCCGTTCCAACCCAAGCCGAACTTGAGCTGATCGAGCGGAATGATGGTCCGTTCAAAGCCGATCTTGATCGCTACAAGTATCCCAACCGTTATGAGGACGTGGATCCTGTTGAGCACCAGGCCAACGGCGCCGCATTTGTATCCCTGCTCGATGAACAATTGAGCGCGTCCGGAACCCTATCCACGGCACAAGGCGGCTTCGCGGACATCGCGATCTTCCCCTTCATCAGGCAATTCCGAATCGCAAACCCTGAATGGTTTGACGCTCAGGACTGGCCAGCCCTTCATGGGTGGCTGAAGCATCATATGGAGAGTGAGCTGTTCTCCATGGCCATGGCCAAGTTCTCCCTATGGAACGACACCGGCGACGAGCATCTCTTCGGCACAGCTTAGGTCCTCGAGCCCAACCCGCCCCGTTTCTCATTCCGTGCGACTCAAGGCCTTAATGCGCTTTCGCGAAGGTCACCGGAGGCGCTCAACATGTGGAAACAATTGGACTTAGCAGGTCGGGCCCTACTTCTTCTCTCGGTGTTCCTTCAACTGAGCTTTCTCAGCCAAACCGAAGAAGCAAAAGTCGAAACCTATAGGTACTATGATCTTGAGAGCCAGGCTTACATGCGAGACGCGCTCAGGAACATGGCGCGCGGCAACAATGAACGCGCTATTGACAGCCTCGATCAGGCGTCAGAGTTCCTCTACTCCGAGTACGACAAGCGGTTTACTGATAATGAGAAATCAACTTGGTATCTGAAAGAGCAGCGCATCGCATACGCAGCACTTTTCGCGCTCGCGTCCATCATGCTGCTCGCCGCGCGGGCTGGTGAGCTCAAAGAAATCAAAGACACCAACAGTTAAAACGGGCACGGAGCGACAAAGATCTGAAACTTGTCAGTCTGCGGGGCATAGAAACCCAACTCTCGTGCGTGGAGGAGCAGCCGAGGGCTGGCGTCTCGAGCCTCCCCTTCAGCATACCACTGATCACCCAAAATGGGGTGTCCGAGCGTTTTCATATGCAAGCGCAATTGATGGGATCGCCCCGTGATCGGTGTCATCTCCACACGGGTGCTATCACCGAGACGCTCCATCACCCGCCACGGCGTGATGGCTTTGCGGCCCCCTTCATGATCGATCATTTGCAGTGGGCGATTGGGCCAGTCGCAGCGGATGGGCGCATCGACCACACCTTCATCCTCAGAAAGCTCGCCCCACACAACTGCTTCATAAACCTTCTTGGTGCGGCGCTTCTCAAACTGCTGTTGCAAATGCGCGAGGTTCGCTTTGCCGCGGGCCATCACGCAGACACCTGAGGTCGCCATATCAAGTCTGTGAACCGTGAGGGCGTCGGAGAAAACCGCCGCCACCCGCGCCTCCAAACAGTCTGGCTCGCTCTTCCCTGGAACGCTCAACAATCCCGCCGGCTTGTTCAGAACCAAGACATCGGGGTCCTCTGCCAACACCTCAATCACGCGATCATCGCCTTCAATGGCGATGATGGGAAACGTTGGCTTGGAACGGGAAAAGACCATCCGCTGCCCCTAAGCGACATGGCGGATTGTTCCAACAGGAACCATCGCAACGCCTAATCCACGTTTAACCTCAAGGCCTACACTATGAGGGTTTCGGTGTGAGCGAGAGTCGAGAACGATGGCGCAGCCAGCCCTCAATATAGAATCCGAGTTCAACAAAGCACAGCTGATGCTGAACCAGGGACGCCTCGATGATGCAGAAAAGGTGCTGACACGGCTCAAAGCCATCATGGCACCCCACCCCATTTTATTTGAGTATCTCGGCTTCATTGCGCACAAACGCCAAGATCTCAAAAAAGCCATCCGGTTTTACCGCAAAGCCGTGAAGCTTGACCCCAGCTACCTCCAGTCAAAAGTCAAATTGGCCGAAGTCCTGATCGCCAATGGTGACGAAGCTGAAGCCAAACAGATCGTTCAGAGCGTTCAAAGAAAAGATCCGAAGAATGTCACTGCTCTGAACATTCTCGGAACGTTTGCCGCGCAAGCAGGAGCCTACGAAGATGCGCGCAGCTTCTTCACGGCTGCAACAGAAAGCCATCCAAAGAGCTTCCGGTCGTGGCATAATCTAGGCCGCCTCCTACTTAACGGCAGCGAGTGGAAGGGCGCTGTCGACGCTCTCATCGAAGCTGACAAACTCCAACCCCAGGATTACAGAACACTGATCTATCTTGGTTGTGGGTATACGTCGCTTGGTGAAACCGAAAAAGCACTGAGTCTACTGACACGCGCTCGGCAATTGGCGTCATCAAAGACTGAGATCTGCGGAGCGGGCGCCTACATAATCGAGGCCCATATCCGCGCTCAGAATCTCGACAAGGCACTCGAGAACATCAACTCGAACGAATCCGAGATGCCTAACGATCCGCGCACGCAGTCTCTCCGTGCAATTGTCTATCGACAACAGGGGCGGTATCAAGACGCCTTGGATATCATCGGGAAGCTCGGCGACGATCAATCAATTGTCGACGAACGATGGTATCCCAACGAACTAGAGGCGCAGTGTCTCCAGGCGCTTGGGCGTCACGATGATGCAGCGCAAGCGTTCGTTGAACAAAACCAACGGCAAGAAAAAGTCTATGTCCGTCTTGGTAAGGATAAAACACACTACCTAGAGCACGTCGCTGAGGCGCAAGCGATCTATAACGAGGCTGAAACGGCAACGTGGTCTGATCTTTCCGGCACCGACGACGGCGAAGATCTTTTCTTTATCAATGGTTTTCCACGAAGCGGTACGACCTTGATTGACGCCGTTTTGAGAACGCACTCGAGCATCGCGATCGCAGAGGAATCGAGCGCCGCCAACAATACATTCTTGGCAGCACAAAGCCTCATGCCAACAACGCGGATGAACTTCGCCAAGATCGATCGCGCATCAGCTGAAACGCTGCGCCAGCACTATTTAGGTATTCTACAAGACGATCTTTCAACGGATCGGATGGGCAAGAAAGTGGTCGATCGCCACGCAACAGGCCTTGTCCAAGCTGGCCTCATGAGGCGCCTCTTCCCTCAAGCCCAGTTCTTATTGATGCTGCGCCATCCGTGTGATGTCGTTCTCAGTGCATGGTCTACGAACTTTCAACCCACCAATCACACCGCAAACTATCTCACCATTGAGGACACTGCACGGATCTATGATCGATTCATGACGATCCACACCACACTCGAAGCTAAGTTTGGTACGAACGCTCAGATCATTCGGTATGAAGATCTTGTGGCTGACCTTCGCGGAACCATTGAACCGGTTCTTGCCGTGATGGGCCTTGAATGGGAAGATCAAATGGAGCGTTTCCACGAGTCCGAACACCGTCCTAACCGGACGGCGAGCTACAATCAGGTCTCACAACCTATTTATAAAGCTGCGACTTACCGGTTCGAGAAATATCGGGACACTTTAGAGCCTGCAATGCCGACGCTCACACCGTGGATCGAGCGTTTTGGGTACTGATCTTAGAACTGCGTATTCGTCGAGCGCCTTTCGGCCTTTATACGATCGTTAGTTCACCTTAGCACCGAGCGGAAACGTTATCGTTGCTCGAAGGCCCTGCGGCTTGCGGTTCATTAACGTCAGCACCCCGCCTTGGGCTTCTAAAAGACCCTTTGCGATACCGAGGCCAAGACCACTACCGCCCGTTTCCCGGTTTCGTGATCCTTCTAAGCGAAAGAATGGCTCAAAAACATCTGTGAGGTGATCATCTGGTAGGCCTGGGCCATCGTCATCAATGAAGATGTGATAGCCAGTCCCTGTTTGCTCGCTATGAAGCGTCGCACCATCGGCGTAAAGACGAGCATTCTCAACAAGATTGTTCAGCGCGCGCGTCAGTGCTTGAGGCTCTGCGGCAATAGTGAACGGAACATCGGGCTTATTTGTCTTGTACGGAAGATCATAAGGCGCACTGTTTGCATACGCTGAAAGAAAAATGCGCAGATCAATCAGTTCCTTTGGGGCACTTGGCTCTCCAGACTTGGCGTAGGTCAACATATCATCGATCAGAGTCTTCATCTGATTGATATCGTTGCCGATGGCTTCAGCGTCCAGTTCAGCTGAGCCTTCGATCCGAAGACGGATCTTAGTTAGGCTGGTACGAGTATCATGGGCGAGCGCTGAGATAAGTCTTGCTCGCTGAGCAATAAGGACACGGACCTGATCTTGTGTGCGATTAAGTGCTCGAGTGACGCGCCGAATTTCCTCCGCCCCCTCCTCTTTCACGGATTCAGGGTCAAATGTTGCACCAAATCGCTCTGCCGCCAGTTCCTATTTGCGGAGTGGACGGAGCGACTGCCGGATCGACACCGCGACGGCAGTGCCGATGACCAAAGCAGCCACAGCGAGCAATCCGCCAACCCTCTGCGGGCTGTCGATCACTACGGAGGCTGGCGCAAACAAGAATGAGAGGACACGGCCATCATTCAAACTCACAGCGACTTCAATGGCCGTGAAAGCAACAAAGTGGCGCTGGGGCGTGTTCAGACCGTCTTTGATGCGCGCACGGAGGATTGTATCGAAACCGAATGTCTCTTTCAGCGAGGAGCTCTGTAGCTCGGGCGGTGCCATTGATCAGCAGTGAGTGACTGATTTCATTTCTCAAAGCATCAGTATGAAAGTCCTGCACAATGATCGCTGCCCTCGTCGGCCCCGAGTAAA
>CAWUIJ010000123.1:0-8190 GCA_963922235.1 uncultured Parvularcula sp.
TGGTGGCGGTCCCTAAAAGCGGGTTCGCCCAATCACGCTCAACGAAGAAGTTCATAAGGAGCGCGCTAGCCCAGTCCGCGGGGCGAGGAAAGAGTCCTCCGCGCCGCGCCCTGCGGTTGCATCACGCTCAGGTGATACCTTAACGTTGGGGTATGACCGAGACCGCCGAAGCTCCACCTACGACCGACACTCTCGCTGAGTGGCTGGAAGAGCCCTTCGATCCCGAGAAGCTGCTTCCCTGGGAAGAGCAGGTAAAAAAGGGGGCGTTGGACGGATACTTCGTCAAGCTAGCGCCCGCAGTGCTGGCGGGTGAGACGGACAGCGACGGCCCCACCATCCGTGCACGGTTTTTGGAGGCCCTGCTTCTTGGTGGGTTGGGCGAGGTCCACCACCGCGGTGTGTGTTTTAGGGCTTCGGCGCCGAAGGATCAGCCAGCCCGCATCATTGGCGCCCTGAACCTCTGCGGCGCAGGCGCGGCGGGACAACCCTTGCCCATTCTGGAGATTTATGGGTTTGGGTTTGCTCAGCGTCCCAATTTTGATCTCGCGCATCTCACCTTCCTGTTGCTGAACGCGTGCAAGTTTGCCGAGGGCCTTGATCTTCAGCGTGCCGACATCCGCGGAGGGCTGTTCCTGCGAGGCATTGAGTCCAAGGGCGAGATCAACCTCAATAGCTCGACGATTGGCGGACAGCTTGTGTTTGAGGGCGCCAAACTTCGCCATAATACTACCTCCGCTCTTCATGCGAATGACGCGACCATCAAGGGTTCGGTGTCTCTGCGAGGTGCCGAAGCGAAGGGTGAGATCAACCTCAATGGTGTAACGATTGGCGGTCAGCTTGTGCTTGCGGGCACAAGACTTAGCCATAAGAATGGCTGGGCTC
Source organism: uncultured Parvularcula sp. (assembly GCA_963922235.1). Lineage (GTDB taxonomy): Bacteria > Pseudomonadota > Alphaproteobacteria > Caulobacterales > Parvularculaceae > Parvularcula. The sequence continues at coordinate 883 of CAWUIJ010000123.1, forward strand.
TCCATGCTAGTGGCGCGACCATTGCTGGTGGTCTGTTCGCGAAAGAGTATGAGGGATTTCCCGGTCTTGTCGCTTGGGGCGGGATCAGTTTCGTCGGCGCATCGGTCATCGGCCCCTTCGAATGGGATGGCGCTGTCCTTTTGTCCGGAACCGTTGATCGACCAGCTATTATGGCGAGAAACCTCGACCTGTCGGGCCAAGCTTTTTTTTATCGAGGTGCGAATGGTCGTCCCTTTGTCGCCCTGGGCGGCGCTCGCTTTGACCGCGCGCGGTTAGGTGGGCCGGTGGATGCCATGGATGCCGTGATCGCTGCGCCGGAGGTCATCGGACAGAACAATTCGGTCGGTGCATGGCGTGCTCTCGACTTGAATGATGCTGCCGCTGAACGTGGTCTTGATCTTCGCGGTGCCACTGTGCTGGGCGCCACCTCGCTCGATGGGCGGCGTCTTGAGGGGGATGTACGCCTCGACGATGCCTCCCTCGTCGCAGCCGGTTCCACTGTGAAGGAGGGCCAAAATGGCCTTCCGTGGGAGGAATATGCTGACTTCACCAAGGTAGGGGTCGCGCTTTCTGCCGTACGCACCACGATCAAAGGCGCGCTGCAAATGCGCCGCTTTCGAGCGCCCGACCCATCTATCCTCGACACAATCGAGATCGAACCTCTCGACCCGGAATTTTTTGGCAAAGAGGCATCGGAGGAGTTCGTGAAGGCTTTCGAGGACGCCATCGGCAAGACGAGAGCCTTTATGGAAGAGGCCAAGGCTCGCTGCTCTCCTGTAGATGACGAGGCGAAGCACCACCATCCCCAGGGCCATTTCCTGATGTGGAATGCAGAGATTGGTTCGCTCCAGGATGATGTGGATCATTCCTACCCCAAGGAATTTGGGCAACTCCATCTCGACGGGCTGAAGTACCACCACCTCGCCGTGAAGCCGCGGCATGAGGACCCTGAAAAGCGGTGGGTGGGCAACCGGCGGGTGGAGTGGCTCAGGCGTCAGTATCCTGAGGGAAAGGCCAAGGAAGGCCATTTCCACCCTCAACCCTATGACCACCTGTCGGCCACCTTGCGCGCCCAGGGTTATGGCCGCGCGGCGAACACAGTGGGGGCGGAAAAACGCAAAGACGCCCGCCTGTCAAAGGCCGAGCAATGGTGGGATCGCGAGGTTGTCAGCCGCATTTACTCGCTGACCTCTAACAGCGGCTATTCCACTGTTCAGGCCACCGCCGTTTATGTCTCAGCACTGACGACTGCTGTCATCATCACCGCGCTCTTCTACGCTTATGATGGCCTTGCGATTGCGACGACCAAAAGAACCATGGCGCCGGAGACACTGTCATGGCCGATCTTTTCCGATCTCATCGGCTACACAGTTGATCTCTTTGTCCCGCTCTTGCGGTTTGGGTCCGAGAGCCGGTTTGAGCCCACCGCCTCATGGGTGGGTGAGCTTGCTGGCCTTTGGACCTACCTGGTCAGGATCGCTGGCCTCATCCTCACCGGTATCTTGGCGCTGACCTACACCGGTGTGACGCGGAAGGACTGACCCCGCCGGGTTCCGCCGCGCCTTTGTTTGCGTTAAGCTTTCGTTAAGTGTCTGGGGAGGGCCGAGGATGCTGCGCTTTATCAGGGGTTTAGGTCAGTGGGTCGTGCTTGTCGGTGCGGTGATGTCCACCGTCTATGCGGTTGAACCCGACGTCCGGCGCTGGGTTGAGACGGAGCTGGTGGCCAGAGAAGCCTATTATTACGTGGGCGAGTTCTCGATCACCGAGGCTTATGACAAGCCGAAGAAATTCAATTTCTACTCGAACCGTTGGCGGCCGAGCAAAACCGGTGATGGCGGTTATTTCAACGAAGCGCTTCTGAGGGGCGGGGATGCATTTGATGTTTTCCGCGCGATCGACAATGAAACGCTCATTGCGCTGGATACGGATATAGCGACGCCTGGGCGTGCGACGCCGGAACCCACAGGACGGATCGAGACCTTAGCAATCCAGAACGATTGCTATCTGGTGCGCGAGCCGATCTGCCGGATGTCTTTGCCCGACGAGCGCGGGCGCTTTGCCGTCAGGGAAGATCGGGAATGCACCCGGTCCGAGGCGTATACGGATGCTAACCCCCAAGAAGACACCAGCGTCTATCTTTGGGTCCGAGCCGTTCGCTACACCTGCCACGGCTAAGCTTCAGCGGCGCCAAATCTCAAGGCGGGCATCGTGATCATTGTCCGCATCCTTGGCGATGCGGCCTGCGCCCTCTATGGTCCAGTCTGATGCATTCAGTGCCGGGAACACCGTGTCACCAGTGACGTCATCCTCGATCGTGGTCAGGTAAAGAACATCAGCAAGCGGAAGAGCTTCTTTGTAGATCTCACCGCCGCCGATGATTGCAATTTCAGGGCTACCGGCATCTGAGGCAACGCTTTTGGCGCGAGCGAGAGCATCGCTGAGGCTGCTCGTGACATCGATGCCCTCAGCGGAAAACTGAGAATTCCGGGTGATGATGATGTTGGCCCGTCGCGGCAAGGGACGGCCAATCGATTCATAGGTCTTCCGGCCCATAACCACCGGCTTGCCCAGAGTGTTGGCCTTGAACCACTGAAGGTCACTCTTCATCCGCCAGGGAAGTTCGCCGCCTCGGCCAATCACGCCGTTTTGCGCGCGGGCAACCACCAGAGCAACCTTGGGTGAAGTCATACAGCGATTGGTGCTTTGATCACCGGGTGCGGATCATAATTCTCCACCTTGATGTCCTCATAGGAAAATCCGAGCACGTCTTTTATTGCCGAATTGAGGGTGAGGGTGGGGAGATCCCGTCCAACTCGCGACAGCTGCTCGAGCGCTTGCTCCTGATGATTGAGGTAAAGATGCGCATCGCCGAGGGTGTGCACGAAGTCTCCCACACCAAGCCCTGCGCCTTGCGCCATCATGTGGGTGAGGAGCGCATAGCTCGCGATGTTGAAAGGCACGCCGAGGAAGATATCCGCCGAGCGCTGATAAAGTTGGCATGACAGCTTGCCGTCTGCGACATAGAACTGGAACAAACAGTGGCAGGGCGGCAGCGCCATATCATCGACCAGCGCAGGGTTCCATGCGCTGACAACATGACGCCGTGAATAAGGGTTGGTACGGAGGGCTTCTTGCACCTTTGTGATCTGATCGACGGTGCTGCCATCATAATCCGGCCAAGAACGCCATTGAGCGCCATAGACAGGGCCAAGCTCTCCGGCTTCATCCGCCCATTCATCCCAAATCGAAACCCCGACCTCTTGCAAGCTCTTGACGTTCGTCTCGCCACGGAGGAACCAGAGAAGCTCATGGATCACTGACTTCCGGTGCACCCGTTTGGTCGTGAGCAGTGGGAAGCCTTCAGAAAGGTCAAACCGCATCTGATGACCGAAGACGGACTTTGTGCCCGTGCCGGTGCGGTCGTCGCGCGTCACACCCTCATCAAGGACCCGGCGCAAAAGGTCGAGATAGACCTCGTCCGTTCGGTTCATCGGCGAAGGATGCAGCTGGGCAGGTGAAGCGTTCATAGTTCGTTTGTCCGGCGATTCGGGCCACCAGTGTCCTCCTCAAAGGGGTCGGACGCAACTCTTGCACATGACGCCGTGCGTTGCTGATTGAAGCAGCTTGGTTCACAATCACACCGATCACTCAATGGGAGAATCCTGATGATCATTGCTGCTGTTCTTCTTTCAGCTGCCTTGGCGCAAGGGCCATCGGACGAAGCGATTGAGATCGCTCGCGAGGCGATTTTGCTCGATGGGCATGTCGATGTGCCTTACCAAGTGGCCGATCATGGCGCCGACATTGGCTCTCTCAATGCGCGTATGAATTTCGACTACGATAAGGCGATGGAGGGCGGATTGAACGCGCCGTTCATGTCGATTTATGTCGCGCCGCGTTACCAGGAGACAGGTGGCGCGAAGGCGGAAGCTGACCGGATGATTGGTCTGGTTGAAGGCATTGCTTATCAGCACGCAGACAAATTTGAGATTGCAAAATCCGTTCGTGATGTCCGCCGGATCACGCGCCAGGGCCGGATTGCGCTTCCTTTGGGCATGGAGAATGGCGCGCCGATCGAAGGCAGCATCGAGAATTTGGTGCATTTCTATGATCGGGGCATTCGCTACATCACGCTGGCCCATAGCCGGGTTAATCACATTTCGGACTCCAGTTACGATGAAGAGCGCCTCTGGGGAGGCCTCTCTCCTTTTGGATATCTGCTCGTCAGTGCCATGAATGATATTGGCATAATGGTGGATGTGAGCCACGTCTCCGACGAGGCCTTCTTTGATGTGATGGAAGCAACCCGCACCCCGGTGATCGCAAGCCATTCCTCGCTTCGGCACTTCACGCCAGGATTTGAGCGCAACATGTCAGATGAGATGCTGATGGCGCTTGCAGACAATGGCGGTGTCATCTTGATCAATTACGGCTCGGCATTCTTGACCGAAGAAGCCAACAGCTTCCGAGGGAAGGGCGCAGAGGCCTTTGAGCGGCACAAGCAGCGCGCCGGGCGCCGCGCCATGAGCGAAGAAGCGTTTATGGAAGAGTGGCGGGCCGATCATCCGTATCCCTACGCAACGGTCAGCGATGTGGCTGATCACATTGACCGCGTCGTGGATCTTGTGGGGCTTGACCATGTGGGGCTCGGATCAGATTTTGACGGCGTGGATGATACGTTGCCCGTTGGCCTCAAGGACGCGTCGGATATGCCCAACTTGGTGCAGGAGCTGCTCGACCGAAACTACGACCGTGACGACATCGAGTTGATCCTGGGTGGCAACTTTATGCGTGTCTGGCGCGAGGTGGAAAAAGCACGCCGTTAGGCCCTCCCAAGGGCCAGCCGAGGGGCGCCTTTCGGACCTCATACGAGGTTCGAAAGGCGGACGGGGTTTAGCCCATCACAAAGGCGTTGAGCTTGTTTCCATCGGGGTCGCGGAAATAGGCAGCATAGAAATTATCGCTGCGCGCACCTGGAGGGCCTTCGCATGTGCCGCCATTGGCCAGCGCGAGATCATAGAGCTTGTGCACCTGGTCTTTGTCTTTGGCCTCAAGCGCTACCATCACGCCATTACCGACGGTGGCTGCTTCGCCATTGAAAGGCTTGCTGGCCGCGATACCAGCCGCGCCGCCTGGGTTGGCCCAAGCGATGAAGGTCTCTTCCTCCATCATCCGTCCCACACCCATTTCTGCAGCAATGGCGTCATAAAATGCTGCGGCACGTTCCATATCGTTGGTGCCGAGCGTCACATATCCAATCACGGAATCCCTCCTCTTGATTCATAGAACAAAACAGGAACAAGATGGGGCTTGAGGGCGTGTTGTGCAAGGGAAATCAGCAGCTGCGCCAGCGTTTAACGAAACCCGCCTCGCACGGTCTATCTTCGTCAACCTAAGGCGCCTATAGACTGTCCCTGATGCCTCGGCATCTATGGCGATAAAAGGCGCTCGTAATAAGCGGACCGGACCCGGGGGCGGTACCCGGCGGCTCCACCAGAGGCCACTTTCTGACCAGGGAGTGGGTTGCGGAGGGGCCGACATAGCATCGACGGACGTGTAAAGGTTCTGCTTTCGCTCGGATGGTCTCCGTTATGGGACCGCTTAAACTAGTTGCAAACGACAACTATGATGAAGGTTTCGCTCTCGCTGCGTAACGCAGTGCGAAAGAAATCGCTTTAAAGCCCTAGTTCCTTATCAGAGCTAGGCGGGGCCGCCGGGGGCCTGGCAACAGAACCCCGGCATTTTCTCCTTTTGATTGTGAAGCATCACCGCTAAACCTCGTGTGGGTGGTGAGGTGTCTGTCGTGGAAATCATCGAGCGAAGTCCGGCTAAGATCCTGATCGCAGCTCTTTTTGCCTTGTTAGTTGCCTTTGGTTACGCCGTGTCCGTGCATCACGGGAAATTGCTATTTCTGTTGTTGTACGGCCTCGCCGGGGGTTTGGTGGGCTACATTGCGGCGCCAATTGTACTTTGGTCCATGAACGCTGGCGTGCAGATGTTCCATGTCCTGGTGGACATCTCAGCGGCGCTTTTCATTGTGGTGAAGACGATCATCTTTGGACTGATTTTGGGGCTGCTCATCTGGGTGCTGTATCAGACGCCTCTATGGTAGGGTGAAGCGCTTGCCGAGCTCGGAATTCAAGCCATCTCTCGCTCCATGGCAGAGCTCCCCAACGACCCAGATTTTGTCCGCCGGCTGAAAGCGCATCGCGACAGCTGGAAGATGGCGCCGCGGCCTTCCTCGATCGAGGTGCCTGGTCCTGGGCAAGAAAGCGTCTGGGACTATCCCCGCCCGCCGGAGGTGCGAGAGGCGGGGGCTTCGCTGAAAGTCGTGTTTGCTGGCGAAGAGATCGCCGAGACCAGCCGAGGCCTTAAGGTCTGCGAGACGGCGGGAGCGCCCGTCTATCACTTCCCTCCAGCCGATGTGCGGATGGATGTGTTGCGTCCTGTTCCGGGCAGAACCTTTTGCGAGTGGAAGGGCGAAGCGGCCTATTTCGATCTTGTGGTGGGCGCGCGCTCCAGCGCCCAGGCCGCTTACTGCTATCCCGACCCCATTGATGACTTGGGCCAAGGTTTTGACCAGATTGCTGGGGCGATCGTTTTCTACGCAGGCCGCGTGGATGAGGCCTGGGTCGACGATGAACGGGCCACCCCGCAACCTGGCGGCTATTACGCAGGCTGGGTCACGTCAAAGATCACCGGACCGATTAAGGGTGATCCGGGGTCGGAGGGTTGGTAGAGTGCAGGCGGTCCACAATGAACGCGACTGTAGCTTCTAGCTCTGTTGAGTCTCGGAAGACATTCCGCGGAATGATCAAGCCGTTCCCCGGGGAGGCGAATATGATTACTGTGCCTCTCAATTCTTTCACGTCAACGAAGGAATCCCAAGAGCTTACTGAGTTCGTAAGATCTGATGTCACCGTAACGCTGTCGGCAGTAAGTTCAAAAGCCAATTGTTCGTCGTTGTTCCTTAAATCTCCAAAGGGACCTGGCGGTGCAACCCGGTAGGTTATCCGTTGCACGAGGTGAAATATGCTCCACCCGAAGAGTGCAGCAAGAATGCTGTTTCCGATGGCTAGTGTTGGTGCTTTGATTGCCAAAAACCCTGCAACCCCAACAACAAGTGCGATCACTGCCAGCGCGTAGCTCAATTGTCTCCTGAGTGGCCATTGGCGGCCATTTGCAACATGGAGGAATGCAACCTGATCAGCTTGCTGAAGAGAGCCTCGAAGCTTCATTCCCCGCTCTTGTCCTGCTCAAGCTTGACGTCATAGCCCCAGAGATATTTGAGGTGCGTGAGGACCTGTT
>CAWUIJ010000124.1:0-8182 GCA_963922235.1 uncultured Parvularcula sp.
AAGGTGGAAAGCCGACGCGACCCGCAGCGAAACTCGTTACGGCTGCTTCCTTCCGGACCTGACCGGGTTGGCGAGGACCACGTCCGCGCGACTTTCCTTTACGGCATATCGCTCGGCGAAGGCTCCGGCGCAAGGGGCGCAACGCCGTCATCTGAAGAGACCGGCTCAGCGCCCTCCAGCGGCAAGGGCTCGGGCATCGGCTCGGGCGCTGGCGGGTAGACCTCCGTTTCGAGGAACGCCCGCACATCCGCGCTGAACCGCTCAGGCGCCTCTTCCATCGGGAGGTGCCCGATACCTTCATAGATGATCGCCCGCGCATTCGGCATGCGCTCGACAAACCCATCTGCCGCACTTGGATGGATCATCGCGTCCTCTTCGCCAAAGATCACGAGCGTCGGAGCGGTCACCTCGCCTAAGCGATCAGAGGCGTCCTCTTGCTCGGTGGTGAACTGGTCGGCCATGGCCTGGCGGTTACCGGGGTAGCGCAAGAGCTCCCAATAGCGATCGATCATGGCGTCATCGATAATCTCTTCACGGCTCATCGCGCCATAGATGGACCGCCTGATCCCGCTCCGCGGAGTGATGCGTGTCATGCTGAACCGTCCCACGGGATTTCGCATAATCCGAAACCCAAGGTTCGAGCGTGTCGAGAAACTCGACGGAATTCCTGATGCATCAGCCAAGACGAGGCCCTTTACACGGTCCGGATTCTCCACCGCATCTCGCCAGGACATCCAGCCGCCCATCGAATTGCCGATGAGCACGGCCTCGTCGAGGCCCTCAGCCTCAAACACCGCGTCCAAGCCATCGACCATCCCCGCGAACGTATAATCGCGCTCCGGATGAGGTCCCGTCAGGCCATGGCCTGGCTGGTCATAGGCAATCACCCGGTAGTCGTCCTCAAGCGCCGCGCGCAAAGGCTCCCACGTGTGAAGGCTTGCGGCCATGCCATGGATGAGAATGACAGCAGGGGCATCCTCTGGGCCCGTGGCACGGTAGTGGACCTCCATGCCGCCCTTTGCCGGAGCATAGAGCGCCTCTGGTCCCCCATACTTCGCCTTCATCTCCTCAGCATCCGTATCAGGGGTCGAGAGCGACACCACACAGCCGCCCAAAGCGAGCAGCACCAGAACCAAAACTGTCGTGACAACGCGGCCCATCTGGCCCTCCTAATCAGGTCATCAGCCTTATTTTCCGAGGTTCATAGGCGATGCCGCCTGCGACGAACAATGATTTTGACAAACTAGTTTGCATTTCAAACTTAAGTGTGCTTGAAGCTACGCAACAACGGGGTCCCGAATATGGCTTGGCTTATTCTCTTTGCAGCAGGGCTGCTCGAAATCGTGTGGGCGATGGCGCTCAAACAATCCGAAGGCTTCACAAAACTGATACCCATGCTGATCGTGTGGCCCACAGCTGGGGCGAGCTTTTGGTTGCTCGGCCTCGCCATGCGCTCGCTCCCTGCAGGAACCGCCTATGCCGTGTGGACCGGCATTGGTGCTGTTGGGGTCGCGAGCATCGAAATCATGATGGGGCAAGCTCCGGTCACAGCCCTCCGCCTCGCGGCTATCGCTGCGATCGTCGCCGGCATCATTGGCCTCCGCCTCGCATCACTCAGTTAATCTTGGAGCTGACGGAAAACTCTCTTTTCAGCATCGTATCAAACGAAGCGAGCACATCGAAAGGACTCGTCCGATGAACACAACGCAACAAGACGACCTCCAGTTCGTCCGCCAAATGACAGAAGCAGGCAATAAGGCTCCTTTGCTCGGCGGCAGGTTTTATGTGTTCTGGGGGGTGCTCGTCGCCATCGCCTTTGTTTGCCACTGGGCAATCGCATCTGAGAATTTTGGGCTGCCGCCTGTCTCTTATGCCGTTCTTTGGAGCGTCTTTATGCTGATAGGTTTGGTCAGCATGCCTTTCTTGATCCGAGGAATCCGGCGCAAGCCGGGGCTCGGCGCTATCGGCAATCGGGCCGAAGAGGTGGTGTGGACCACGGGCGGTTACTCCGTGTTCGCCTATGCTGCTGGAACGGTTGTCGCCGTCATTTTTGCTGGCGGTTCCTATGATCTTTTCGATCTGATCCTCGCCGTTGCCTTTGGAAGCTATGGGGTGGCCTTCATGGTCACTGGCACCATGGCAAACGAGACGTGGATGCGCGTGCCTGGTCTCGCGTCGCTCTTGGCCTGCGCAGCCGTCCCGATCCTCGTGGGCATGCCCGTTCTCTACCTCGTGGCAGCGGCAACGATCGTCGTTGTTTCGGTGATCCCCGGCGTCATCCTCCTTCGCAGCGAGCCTGCATCGCTTGAGGAGCCAGCGTGACCGAAGGGTTTGACCCTGCCTCTCTTGATGACGCGATCCATGGCCGCTTGCGGCTGGGCGTCATGGCCTATTTGCACCAAGCCAACCCCGCGAGCTTTGCTGAACTGAAGGAAGCCACCGGTGCGACCGGCGGCAACCTTTCCACCCACCTGCGCAAGCTCGAAGAGGCGGGATACATCACGCAAACCAAGAGCTTTCACGAAAGGCGCCCCCTGACCACGGTGGCTGTCACAGAGGATGGCCGCGCGGCCTTTGCGGACTATCTCGCTGCCATGCGCCAACTGATCGATGGCACGGGCGAAACGTGAGATTGCCCCCTTGAGATTCGATCGAGGCCGCGCTTTGTCTAAGGCCTGAGGGGGATTGCCCTTTCGCTTTTTGAGAGGTGTGCAGATGCTCCACGGCAACCCCAACGCTTTCGCGACCACCCCGATCGACCGGGCCAACACTCAGCGCAAAGACGATGCTTGGTTGCGTGAGCAAGAAGCCCACCCCGATGCGCAGATGCTGGTGGTCCACCGCGGGCAAATTCTGATTGAGCGCGGCGAGACCAGCTCGAGCATTTTATGGCTGACCTTGGCTGCCCGCGAAGCCTTACCCAAAAGGGGTCAGGAACTGGTGCTCCTTGGCCTCTCCAACGGCAAGCCCATCTACGCCTGCGATGCTTCGTCCCCAGAGGAACCACCACTGGCTGACCTCGGCAGTTATGCGCATCTGCGGAATCTCGCGCCCTATCTCTCGCCCGAAGAGCTCGGCATCGCTGGACAAGCCCTTTGGCTTCTCGACTGGCACCGGCGCTACCAGTTTTGCGCGCAGCATGGTGATGAGACTGTGTCCGCCGAAGGTGGTTTCAAGCGTATCAATCCGCAGACTGGTACTGAGCATTTTCCGCGCACAGATCCTGTTGCGATCGTGCTTCCCTATAAAGACGATTCTGTTTGCCTGGGGCGCGGGCCTCAGTTTCCCCAAGGTTTTGTTTCCGCCTTTGCAGGTTACCTCGAAGCCGGTGAGACCGTTGAGATGTGCGGGATCCGCGAGCTGATGGAAGAAACAGGGCTCAAAGCGCTGAGTATGGAGTATGTCTTCAGCCAGCCTTGGCCCTTCCCATCATCCCTCATGATGGGCTTTCTCGCCGAGGTGGAAGACACCAAACTTCATCTTGATCCAGATGAAATTGATGAAGCCCATTGGTTCACGCGCGATCAGCTGACGGCCATGATGAAGGGCGAGGGCGACTTCGCTGTGCCGCCAAGGTTTGCAATTGCCCACCAATTGATGCGGCATTGGCTCGAGCGCTGATCGTTTAACCAGCTAGCTCAGCGGCTGCCGCAGGCAGAGCGACCTCCTCTTGCGCGCCCGGAACGGCTGTGTCGTCTTTCTTCCCATTGGTGAGAAGCGCTGCTTTGGCCAAAACAACGGGTACAGACCAATAGCTGGGCACAGCGATATAGCGCGGCTCCCAGGTCGGCGCGAACTTCTGCTTAAAACGGCGAAGGCCTTGGAAGTTGTAGATCCGCTCACCACGCTCAAAGATCAGTCGCCCAATGCGGGCGAAAAGCGGGGCATACTCCGCTTCCACCAGGCCGGAGAGCGGCGCCATGGCGAGGTCGAACCCTTTGTATCCCTCATTCTGTGCCCAGAGAATCAGCTCTACGAACAGAAAGTCCATCGTGTTCGTGACCTGTTTTTCAGGGTCATAACGCATCAGGTCGATGCCCGCCCAGGACTTGTCCGGCGTGACAAAAAGCGTCCCGAAGGCCACGGGCTGATCTTCGATCTCAACGATGCCGATCGGGCAGTTGGCCAGAAATGCTGGGTCAAAACGGCCGAGCGAAAAGGCCTTCTCTCGGCCGCCATTGGCCTTGAGCCAGGCGCTGGATGTGGGTTCTAAGCTTTTCAGGAGGCCATCATCATGCGGCGGCAAGGACATCCGGAACGTCGCGCCTGCTCGCTCCGCAAGTTTCCTCCGTCCGCGACGGATCACTTCGCGCTTACGGCCTGAGAGCGTGAAATTCGGAAGATCCAAGATCGCGTTCTCACCGATCTTCTCGACCTTAAAACCAAGGTCCAAAAGATCCGGCAGGAGATCCGGCGGGGCCGCATAGATTGCTGGGCGCGCAGCATCCGCCTCGGCCTTCTTTCGGAAGGCTTCGAGAACAGCCTTCCACTCAGCCTTAGGGCCGATCGGCGCGCCCATAGCGATACGTGCACCGCCGATTTCTGCGAACGCGATCGCGGCCGTTTGGTCTTGGTTAAAACAGAAACTCTTATCGCCGGAGAAAGCGAGCACATTGTCCGGCCGCGGTGCATCAGCCTTATCGAGGAGGCCCCTCACCCGCGCCAAATCTTCCGCGCCAGGAAGCGCAAGCGGCGCCCGCGCCGGGCTCGCGACCAGGAGGAAAAAGGCAAAGAACGCCAGCACGATCAGCGCAAACGCCACCGGCCGTCCAGCGACACCAAGGATCGGGTCAAAAACAAGATCCAAGAAGCTCGCTTCGACAAAGCCCTTTTGGTGGCTCATCCAGAGAAGCGAAACAAAACCAGCGATGGCCACCGAGAGAAACGCCGCCAGAAACCACGCCCGCGGGATCTTCGCGCTCAACAGTGCCGAGCGGCGATAAAACGCCTTCTTGGCACGGATCAGCAGGAGCACGAGACCAAGATACATCAAGGCCTCGATCGGCCGCGGCTTCATCGTCAAAGTCGCAATCACGCCGTGAACGGACACGATGAAGGCAAAAATCCAAGCGGTCCGCAGGCGGCGCGACAAACCAATCGACAGAACCATCAGCGCAAGACCGCCCAGCGTGCTGGTGATCTTCGGCAGCTCGGCCATCAGTGCTTGAAGAAGCGGCTTTTCAACCACCGGTGCTCCGGGGAAGGCCGCCGATACGAGGGCCGCTGTGCCAATCAGAAACGTAAGGAGACCGAGAAGCCGAGGCGCGTGATCGAAGATCAAGACACTGATCGTGTTCCGCGGCTCTTCAGGGGTCTCAGCCATCGCTTGGTTCTCCAGCCGGCATCATCGCGCGTACATCGCTCGCAATCAGCTTAGCATGAGCACGGTTAAGAAGAGACACATGACTTTCGTCAGGCAGCACAGTCAGACGACCAAAGCCAGTGTTCGCCTCAGCGGCCTCGGCAACAGACCCATTGGAACCGCCGTTTTCGCTGTTCGTGAAGACCGCGACAGGAAGCGTTTCGGCAAGATCACCTTGTGCCCAGAGAACATCTTCGCTGGCTGTGAAGGCGGCCGTGAGCTCAGCCTTGGTGCTTTTGTGGTGCCGGGCGATGGACATGGAGCGGCGCTTATCGCGCGCTTGTTGCTTGGGAAGATCAAGCTCATCCGGGAAGAGATAAGAGAGGCCGCCCATGAGGCCTGTCCGCGCGAGCCCGATGGAGAGGTTCATGATCCGGTTCGCCCAAGGTGCGATCTGCCGGATCCGCTCGGCCCGAAGACTTCCTGGCCGGGCCGCATCGACAAACACCAAGCCCTTCAATTCTTCTTTGTAAAGATTAGCGTAGCCGTGCAGCCGTAAGCCCGCCATGGAATGCCCCACCAAAACAAAGGGCCCTTCTTCGCCCAAAGCCGCCCGCAAGCGCCGCATGTCTTCAATGTGCCAGTCAGGGGTCGGCTCTGTGCCCTTAGGCACGGCATCGCTCCAGCCCATGCCAGCGCGATCGTAGAGGCAAACCCTGTAATCGGATTTGAGCTCCTCTTTCACCCACCAGCCATCCGTATAGATCCCGAAGGCGCCGGCGTCGTAGAGCACAAAGGGTGCACCGACGGGGCCCTCACAGATCACATGCAAGCGGCGACCCTCACCCACATCCACCATATCATAAGGAGGTTTGGAGCCGATGCGCATCAAAGCTGATATCCATCCTATCAACATGGTGCCAAGAATGACCGCCACGACGATGAAGCCCACGCTTCGAACAAGGGTGATCAACATCCACGCAACTCCCTGAGGCCCGGAATGGCCTCGCACCTTCACCTGCCAAATTAGGGGCAAGGTGGGCATAGCCCAGTTCAGCATCAAGCCATGAATGTTCGATATCCGCCGGTCGTGATCCTGCGACAAGGCCGACATTGACGCTCCTATTTCTTTCGCATACGAAATAGATAATTCATATGCGAAATACCTACCATGCGCCAACCTCGCGTCTTTCATCTTCTGCAAAGGGCTCACACGGCTTTGTTCCGCGCGGCAGACCACGCGCTCAAAACCCATATTGGCCTGACCACCTCCCAGCAGGCCGTGCTCTTTTCCCTCGTGAAGAACGATGGCGCGCCGATCTCGCAAATCGCTGATCAGCTGCACATGGGCTATTCGAGCCTGACCGGCCTTGTTGATCGGATGGAAGCGAAAGGCCTTCTCCGGCGGCAGCCCAGCGAGACCGATGCGCGGAGCGTGCACGTCTTCATTGAAGAGGAAGGCCGCGCCATTGTCCGCTCGACCGTGCCCTTCACAAAGGGCGTGAATGCAGCGCTGCTCGAGCCTTTCTCGAACGACGAACAAGCCATCATAGAAAAATTCTTGAACCTCGTCGCCGAGAACGCCTCCGACGTGGTCACCGAACACTCCCCTTCAGCCAGCCAAGAAAGGCGCTCCGCATGACCGAGACCATTTTGCTCGAAACAGCTGACAAAATCACCACGCTGACGATCAACCGTCCGGAAAAGAAAAACGCGATCACCCAGGACATGTACAAGGCGATGGCCGAGGCCATCGAGGCTTACGGAGACGATGATAGCGTGCGCGCGTTCGTCATCACCGGCGCAGGCGACATGTTCACCTCAGGCAACGACCTCCAGGACTTTGCCGCCGGCGGAAGCGATGATGACGTACCGTCCGTGATCCGCTTTTTGCTTGCGATCAATGCCTGTCCGAAGCCGCTGATCGCTGCCGTGAACGGCCCTGCGATCGGTGTCGGGCTAACCATGCTGCTCCACTGCGACCTGGTCTATACCGCGAAGAGCGCAACGTTCGGGGCGCCCTTCGTGAAGTTAGGTCTTGTCCCTGAAGCTGGATCCTCGATCCTTCTTCCAGAAGCCGTCGGCATGGCTGTGGCCAACGATATCCTCTTGGGCGGCCGGACACTGACAGCTCCCGAAGCCCTCGAGTTTGGGCTTGTCGCCCGCGTCTTTACAGAGGCGGGCCTTGGCGCGGAAGTGCAGAAGATTGCCGCCCATATCGCGGCCTCGGCGCCCGTGGCGCTCAAACGGTCGAAGGCCTTGATCCGCCACCGCAAGGACACGGTCCGCGAGCACATGATGCTGGAAGCGAAGATCTTCAACGAACAGCTTCAGTCCCCGGACTTTGCCGAGAGCGTCGCCGCGATGATGCAAAAGCGCGCACCGGTCTACGCTTAGGCCTCTTAGCTCTCGTAAGTTTGGCTGACCCGGTATGGGTCAGCCGCAAAGACGCCGATCAGCTTAAAATCAGCGGAAAAGTAGCCAAGCTCATCAAGCGCCCTGCGCACGGCCGGGTCATCCGGGTGCCCCTCAATCTCCGCCTGGAAACGACTGATCTGGAAGCTCGCATCCTCTTGATAGCTCTCAAGTTTGGTCATGTTGACGCCGTTGGTCGCGAAACCGCCCAGCGCTTTATAAAGCGCCGAAGGAATGTTGCGGACCCGGAAGATAAAGCTCGTCAGCATGATGCCCTCTTCGCGCTCCGGGAACGGAGCACCATCAGGGACAATATGGAGGAACCGGGTCACGTTTCGGTCAGCATCCTGGCAATCAGGCTCAATGATCGTCAGTCCATAGCGTTCTGCCGCACTCACGGGCGCGATCACCGCCACGTCCTGCGCTGGCTCGTCGCGCAACTCGCGAGCGGCACCGGCGGTGTCA
>CAWUIJ010000125.1:0-8164 GCA_963922235.1 uncultured Parvularcula sp.
GCGCTGGCTGAGTTCCAGGTCGTGCAACATAACCTTGCGGATATGTCGATCACGATCGAACAGGTCCGGTCCCTCCTCTTCGCGGCGGTCAGCCTTGCACAGGACGGCTGGACGCCCGAGGCAAAGAAAGCTGCCGCCCGGGCCCACAAGGCTGTGAAGCGGGACGGTGTCGCGATCGCCAAAAAGGCGGTTCAACTCCACGGCGGTATGGGCATGTCGGAAGAAATGCCTCTTGGCCGAATCCTGCGCCGTATGATGGCGATATCGCTGCTTTTCGAAACAGCATAAGCTTCGTAGACTGATCCAATAACTGTCTCCGGAAGAGATGAAGGACTTTGGTTCACCCAAGATCTTCCGGAGGCCGAGACTGGACGCTGCGTTTCACGCGCTCTCGGCTCAGGCCTCACCCTCGACAATCAAACCGTCATAAGCTGGCTCAATATGGTCAGGCGTTTCTGCCTGGACCGCGTCGTAATCCATCACAACGTGAAGATTCGTCAGCACACCGCGGCGACAGCCAGCACGCTCGATAAACTCGAGCGTCTTTTCGAGATGCAGATGGCTGCCATGCGGCCGATACTGAAGTGCATCGATGATCCAGGTGTCGATACCATCGACAATCGGCCAGCTGTCCGAATCCATATCATTGAGGTCAGACGAATAGGCAATCGAGCCGCAGCGGAAGCCTAGGGACGGCACGCTCCCATGCTCTTGCATGAACGGCGTCACCGGAATTGGACCCGTCGGCCCATCGATCTCGAATGTCTCGCCAGGCGCTGGCATGTCAAAGCGTTCGAGAACAGCCGGATACGGACTGCCCTCGGCTTGCTCAAAACAATAGCGAAAACGGGGGATGAGGTTCGGCGACGTCACGTCGTCGATATACACCTTCACTCTGGCCATATTTCTAATCGCCACAACGCGAAGATCATCAATCCCGTGGGTTTGATCAGCATGGTCATGGGTGATCGCCACCGCATCCAGATTCTCGATGCCGTTGTTGATCAGCTGCATCCGCATATCGGGGGATGTATCGATGAGGAGCGTGGTCAGGCGGCCCTCGAAACTGCCGTTGTCATGGGCTCTCTGGATGGCAATCGAACACCGTGTGCGGAGATTCTTGGGTTCGTTAGGATCGCACTTTCCCCAATCACCGCGGCCATCCGGGCCACCGATGCGCGGCACGCCGCCTGATGATCCGCACCCTAATATAATAGCGCGCAGTTTCATGGCCGAGGGGCCTTCTCGAACAACCGAAAGAAATTCTCCGTCGTCGCCTCTTCGATCACGCTCACAGACTCCCCCCTAATCTCTGCCAGTTTTTCCGCCACGAGAGGGACATAGGCTGGCTCGTTCCGTCGCCCACGATGGGGAACAGGCGCCAAGAACGGGCAGTCTGTCTCAATCAACAATCGATCGAGCGGTACGTCTTTCGCCAAAGCGCGCACGTCATCAGCCTTTTTGAACGTTATGATGCCTGAGAAAGCGACGTAGCCCCCCATGCGGAGCCCTTCTTCCATCAGCGGCCGGCCACTCGTGTAGCAGTGGAGAAGCAGCGGAAAGGCTCTTGCGGCATAGGCCTCGGACAGCATGGACTGCATCAGCTCATCCGCCTCACGGGTGTGGATGATGAGCGGGAGCCCTGTTTCCTGCGACGCCTCAATATGGGCGGCGAACACCGAACGCTGATCATTTTCCGGTGAGTAGCCGTAATGAAAATCAAGGCCACACTCGCCAATGCCGACCACATCATCGTGGTTCGCCAATTCGATCAGTGCACGCGCTTCTAAATCTGAGAAATCCTTCGCATGGTGCGGATGCACCCCCACCGACCGGGTGAAGCGGGGCGATTTTGCAGCGATCTCAGCGATCTCTGGGACATTCTCAAGACGGTCGGAAATCAAAAGCATGGCGCCAACATTGGCCGCATCCGCACGCTTCAGGACTTCCTCGAGATCCTCTTCATAGCGTTCGCCGTGAAGGTTGACGTGGCTATCCACAAACATCAGGCCGCTCTCCCCGCGAGCGCATCGCGCACCGCAAGTCCCGCCACATAAGCGGTTTGCGCAGGGTCAGCAGTCCCTTGCGCGCCAAACGTCACTTGAGCGGCTTCATAGGCAGCCAGACGCTTGGCCGTGACCTCTCGTCCAAGATCCGGCGCAACAGTGCCTTTACGCAGACGGCTGAGGATGAGGCTGGTGGCGTCTTCGCGAACCCCTTCGGCAGCCTTGCCAGCAAATTTTCGCGATACGGAGAGAAGGTCGCCTTTTCCGTGGACGGCGCGAAGCCACATCTCGGCAATATCCATCGCCTCCTTCCCCTCGCCCAACGCCAGCCTCAAGGCTCGTCCTGGAGCACCGCCACTGGCAGCCGCGAAGCGCGCAGCATCTTTTGGCTCCAGTTCGGTCTTGCTCCGCAGCCAAGCCGCTAAAGGCTCTTCCGCGACCGGCGATAACACGATCCGACGGCATCGGCTGGTCAGGGTCGGAAGCAAACGGGAGGTGGATTGGCTCAAGAGAAAAAGCGCAGTGCCTTGGGGCGGCTCTTCCAAGATCTTCAGAAGGCTGTTCGCCGCCTCTCGCCGTAACTCATCAGCGAGATCGACAATCACGACCATCCTTCCACTGACTGAAGTCTTATGAAGTCCCTCAATCACCTTGCGCGCCGACGCGACATCAATGGCATCGCGAAGCTTACCGGTCTTCTCGTTCTCCGTCCGGCGAAGCACATGAAGATCAGGGTGGGCACCAGCGGCAATAAGGCTGCGGACCTTCTCATCGCTCTCGCCGAGCCGCCGCCCGCCGCTCAAGAGCGTCGCCGCAAGCATAAAGGCGAGCGTGGCTTTGCCTTGCGCTTCCGGTCCAACAACAACAAAGCCGCCTTCTAGCGCATCTCGTTCGAGCAGCTGTTCGACATTCAGAAGGGTCGACGGCGCGGCCAGAAAGTCTTGCGCAGTTTCAGGAGGCGGGAGGTGATCCATCGTGAAGGTCTAGCAGACCCGGGAGCCGTGCCGAAACAGCTGATTGGATCGCGTTTGTCACAGTTTCCACGTCGGGGCGCGCATCAATGACCACGCACCGCTCGGGTTCCCGCTCAGCAATCGACAGAAAACGCGCGCGGACTTTCTCGTGAAATTTGAGGCCCTTGGACTCAAACCGATCAGCCGCGCCTCGCGCTTCTGCCCGGGCCAGGCCCTCGCGTGCGGACAGGTCGAGCATAATCGTCAGGTCGGGCGTGTGCCGAGCAGCGCTTGCGCGAAGGTCATTGAGAAGCTCCGGGGTCACCTCGGTCTCCCATCCTTGATAGGCCTCGGTGGAGTCAAAAAACCGGTCGCAGAGGACGATGTCTCCGCGGTAAAGGGCTGGCCCGATCACCGCTTCCACGTGGCTATCCCGAGCCGCGTTCATCAGAAGCGCCTCGGCCACCGGCGACCATTGATAATGGGGTGACAACAGCAGCTCACGCAAAGCCTCTGCTTCCCGCGTCCCGCCGGGCTCGCGTGTGATTGTCACGCCCCGCCCTGTTCTCTCGAGTGCCTCGGCAAGCCGTTTGATTTGCGTGCTTTTTCCAGCGCCTTCGGGACCTTCAAAGGTGATGAATGTCAACGCTGGGCCTCTCCCTCTGGCGGGGTCAAAAGAGCCTGAAAGCCAAGCCCAATCTTTTCAAAAAAGCCAAGGCCACGGACCTCATCCGCCGTGTAGAGGGGATACTCCCGCGCATCTTCGCCGGGAAGCTTGAGACGCAGCACAGCGACCTGCTCGCCGGATCGGATAGGCGCCCGCAAAGGGCCGTCGTAAATCAGCTCGGCCTCAGCATCAGCGAGAATTTTTTTGTGGCGAGTGAAGGCCACATTTTGATTGATCTGAAGGCTGACGGATTCAGATTTTCCCGCAAACACAGTGGCGCTGCCAACAACGTCGCCCGCCATGAAGAAATCTGCGGTCTCAAAGGCCTCGAATGCTTCTTCCATCAAGTCGATACCGGCGACGCGGCGCTCGCGTTCCGACTCAAGACCTGCCACGACGGCAATCCTTGTGAGCCCATCTTGCTCAGCAAGACCCACAACACCAAAACCTGCCTCGTCCGTATGCCCCGTCTTCATCCCTCGCGCACCTGGGAAACCAGAGCTGATAAAGGGGTTGCGGTTGGCTTGCGTGATCCCCGACCAGGTGAACTCCTCAATCGAGAAGAGATATCTGTACTGAGGATAGGAATTCCATATGTGCCGGGTGAGACGCGCAAGATCGCGCATACTCATCCGTTGCTGAGGATGGGGAAGACCCGTGGGATTACCGAAGCTCGATTCAGTGAGGCCCCAAGCCTGGGCTCGCGCATTCATGAGTTCAGCGAAGGCTTCTTCGCTGCCAGCAATGTTCTCTGCCACCACGATACAAGCATCATTGCCCGACTGCACAATGATGCCCTTGAGGAGGTTCAGGAGCTCAATCTCCGTATCGACCAGCACGAACATTTTCGAGCCGCCCATTCGCCACGCCTTCTCCGACACCATGAACGGCGTGTCTGGCGCGAGGCGGCCCTGCTTCATCAAATCCAGGACGACAGCGACCGTCATCAGCTTGGACATCGATGCCGGCGGCACCGCAATGTCTTCATTTTTCCCGTAGAGAAGATCGCCTGTGGCGACATCCATGATGGCAGCATGGGTCGCGCGGGTCTTGATCAGATCCGCTGCCGATGCACCGGCCCCGCACAAACCAAAAGCGAGAGCCCCCCCAACATAAAGCGCAAAGCGCAAATGGCGCAGCGTCAATTCATAACCTCTTGGACAATCATGGCGTCAACAAACCCTGACTCAATAGCAGTCTGAAGCCCATTTTGTGCACTGACCATATCCCGATATGGCCCAAGCCGTACAAAAGTTAAGGGAAAGCCGCCGCGGGTCCCCTGCTCCACCGATACAGGCGTGCCGATGCTGAAACGCGAGGCCGCTGAGCTTGCATTGCTGTCCGAAGAGAACGCGCCGACCTGGACGAAGAGCGTGCCTGAACGGCTCACCGGCATCGGGGCCACGGGCACTGCCGCCACGGGGCCCATGCTCGCAAAAACCAAGTCAGGGTTCGGCATGGAGGTCGGAGCTGGTGCTGTTTCAGCGAGCTGCGGTGAAGCTGGGAAACGTTTGCTTGGCGGCTTGGACGCGAGGGACTGGCCCCGCTCACGCTGACCCACCCGGGTGATGGCATCCGACAGACGGGCCTCGCCCACATAGCGCACCCGAACGGGGGCCACGCCTTGGTCCAAGGTGCCCAGCTTGCGCGCCGACTCCATCGAGAGGTCAATGATCCGATCATGGGCAAACGGCCCGCGGTCGTTCACGCGGACGCGGATCTTCTTGCCCGTCCGCTGGTTGGTCACCTCGACAATCGAAGGCAGCGGCAACGTGGGATGCGCAGCCGTCTGGCGGTTTTGATCGAAGATCTCACCATTAGCGGTGAGTTTTCCGTGGAAATTCGGGCCATACCAAGACGCCATGCCGACGCGGTCATAGTTTGGATCGACAGCTGGGTAATACCAACGACCACTGATCTGATAGGGCTGGCCTACCTTCACGTGGGGGCTGGGGGTTGCCGCTCTTTTTCCGCCCGGGGTCGAACAGGCGGCAATCACGAGCAGCATCAGCAAAGCAGCGGCGCGAAAGGCGGTATTGGTCAAGACGGTTCCTCCGATCCTGCCCTCAGGAATCCCCCTCTCTTTCTCGCCTTTTTGGTTAAAAGGACGTTCAGAAATGGGTGGACTGGCGTGCATTCTCGCCGCAATCAGAGCGGCTGTGTTTGATAAAGTCTAACACGCAATGAGCCATGGGGAATGGGTGGCCCGGGCGGCTCGAAGGGAAGCCCCGTGGCCTTCGCAAGCTTCGCATCACTGGTGATGATCGCAGCGCGCCAACCGCCGAAACGGTCCCGAATGATCGAACCAAAGCTCGCGTAAAGCGCAGTCAGTTGCCGCGGGTCACCGATCCTCTCACCATAGGGCGGATTGGCGATGACGAGCCCTGGCGGGCCATCTGGCCGATCAAGACTGCTAAGCGGCTGGTTGGCGAACGTGATCGATTTTGCAAGGCCTGCACGCTCCGCATTCTGACGGCTGGCGTCGATAGCAGCCCCTTGGCGATCATAGCCGAAGGTCGCAGCAGCCATTTGGCCTGGCGCAGCCTCGGATCTCATGGACTGCCAGGCATCTCGATCAAAAGTCGCCAAGCGCTCGAAGGCAAAGCTGCGGAGCTGACCGGGCGCCATGCCCTTGGACCAAAGGGCGGCCTCAAGAGGGATCGTCCCCGACCCGCACATGGGGTCAATGACGGGTTCGTTTCCGCGAAATCCAGCTGCCCTGAGGAAGAGGGCGGCCATCGTTTCACGCAGCGGTGCTTTGGCCACGGATTGTTTGAACCCGCGCTTATGGAGAAGCTCACCAGACGCATCGAGGCTGACGGTGCAAATATCCTTCTCGATACGAACGAATATCTTGAGGCTGTCCTCTTTTTGATCGACAGCACCGGCTTTCGCGATGGCTGCCTTGCGCACCCGCTCGGCGGCAGCGCCTGAGTGATAGATCTTCGAAGCCCGGCACGTCGCCTCCACAACGATGGGGGTCCCGGGCTTCAAAACCTCTTCCCACGGCAACGAACGGGAACGTTTATCAAGCGTCGAGAGATGAGCGGCGCGAAAACTCCCCAGACGGACGAGCACACGGCTTGCACCACGCAGCCAAAGGTTTGCCCGCCAGACATCCGGCCACGTGCCCTCGCACTCAACGCCGCCAGGCACAGACCGTGCGTTCGCTAGACCGAGTTCGTTGGCCTCTTCCAGCAACAAGGGTTCAAGCCCTGGGGGCGCGGGAAGAAAGATCGTGAGCGGACCGCCTGGCAACACGGAACGGTCCTGATCACTCATCCCCTGACACGCGTTGCGCCAAGGCTGCTGCCATGAACTTATCAAGATCACCGTCAAGCACAGCGTCAGGGCTTGGGCTCTCGACGCTCGTCCTCAAGTCCTTGACCATCTGATAGGGCTGCAGAACATAAGACCGGATCTGGTGACCCCAGCCGATATCCGTCTTGGTCGCGGCCTGCGCATTGGCTTCTTCTTCGCGCTTTTGCAGCTCTTGCTCGTAAAGACGGGCACGGAGCATATCCCACGCAGCGGCGCGATTTTTATGCTGCGAACGCTGGGACTGGCACTGCACCACGATGCCCGTGGGTTCGTGGGTGATCCGGACAGCGGAATCAGTCGTGTTCACGTGCTGACCGCCAGCGCCCGATGCGCGGAAGGTATCGATGCGGCAGTCGCTTTCGTTGATCTCAATCTCGATCTTGTCATCGATCACCGGATAAACCCAAACGCTGGCAAAGGACGTGTGGCGTTTCGCGGCCGAGTCGTACGGGCTGATCCGCACCAGGCGATGCACGCCGCTTTCGGTCTTCATCCATCCGTAGGCGTTGGTGCCTTTCACGAGGATCGTGGCGGACTTGATGCCCGCCTCTTCGCCCGATTGCTCTTCCAGCACTTCGACCTTGTGGCCCTTGGACTGGGCCCAACGGACATACATGCGGAGAAGCATCGAGGCCCAGTCATTCGACTCGGTCCCCCCTGCCCCCGAATGCACCTCAAGATAGGTGTCGTTCGCGTCCGCTTCGCCGGAGAGAAGCGCCTCGAGCTCCGCCGTTTGGGCACGCCCCGAAAGCTCTTTCATCGAAGCCTCGACCTCATCGATCGACGCCTCGTCATCCTCCGCCTCGGCCATCTCGGCGAGTTCGAGAAGGTCCGTTCGCTCTTGCTCAATTTCCGTCAGAGCACTGATGGCATTTTCGAGCCGCGTCCGCTCCTGCATGAGCTTTTGCGCGTTTTGCGGATCATCCCAGAGGGTCGGATCTTCGGCTTTTTGGTTCAGCTCTTCGAGCCGGGCGTTCGCGACGTCCCAGTCAAAGAGACCTCCTCAGCAGGGCCAGCGACTGCTGCACCTGCTCTGCGGCATGGGTGATTTCGGCTCTCATATTGGATCCAGAAGGCTAGACCGCGGGACCTAATCGCCTCGTCACCCACGAGCAAGGAAATTACGAGACCTACTCCGCCTTCGCCGCCACGACTTCGATTTCGACCAGCCAGCCTGGTGCGGCGAGGCCTGCGATTTCGATGGCTGAGCGGGATGG
>CAWUIJ010000126.1:0-8062 GCA_963922235.1 uncultured Parvularcula sp.
AAGGTCCACGAACCTTCAGCTCCGGACCGAACCGCAAACCCAAAGAGGCTGATCCTGACAGTCCCTTCGCGGTCCTTGCGAGCCTCAAGAAAGACTAAGCAGCAGCGCCGAGGCCCATGCGGCCAAGATTGAGGAATTTCTCGCGGCGCTGGGCTTTGATCTCATCAGGACCCAAGCCCTCGAGCTCTTTCAGAGCACCGACGATCGCATCGCGCACGCCTTCCATGGCAAGATCAGGCAAGCGATGGGCACCGCCGACGGGCTCCGGGATAATCCCATCAATCACACCCAGCTCCTCGAGATCCTGCGCCGAGATCTTCATCGCTTCAGCAGCATCCGGCGCTTTGTTCTCGCCCTTTTTCTGCGCATCTTTCCAAAGAATAGAGGCGCATCCCTCAGGTGAAATCACGGAGTAGACGGAATGTTCGAGCATCAGAACGCGGTTCGCCGCTGCCAGTGCTACAGCACCGCCTGATCCGCCTTCACCGCAAATGACCGACACGATCGGCACGCCTGCACCCAAAAATGCCGATGTTGACGACGCGATGGCTTCCGCCTGGCCGCGCTCCTCAGCGCCGCGTCCAGGATAGGCGCCGGCTGTATCGACCAAGGTCACAACGGGAAGACCAAAACGTTCAGCCATTTCCACCAAACGGATGGCTTTTCGATAGCCCTCGGGCCGTGCCATCCCAAAATTGTGCTCAAGACGGCTATCGGTGTCTCGGCCCTTTTCATGGCCGATCAGCACCACACGGTACCCACCGATCATTGCCGTGCCGCCCATAATCGCGCGGTCATCACCGAATGCACGGTCCCCGCAGAGCTCAACGAAATTGTCCGCGATCACCTCTGCGTAGTCTTTGAAGTGTGGCCGCGAAGCATGGCGCGCGACTTGGGTCTTCTGCCAGCGCGAAAGCCCAGCATAGATGTCCTGGAGAAGCTTATCGGACTTTTCTTCGAGGCGCTTGATATCGGGGGCCACTTCAGCACCCGCATCGCCATCGAGACCGCGCAGGGCGTCGATCTTGTCTTCAAGCTCAGCGATCGGCTTTTCAAAATCCAAATAGGTGCGCATGTCTCAATTCCTCTTCCCTTCCGCCAGCGGGTGATGCGTCTCGAGAGCATCTTTGAGCCGCGCTTGGCGGACATGGGTGTAAACTTGCGTCGTTGTGATGTCAGCATGCCCCAAAAGGTGTTGGAGGGACCTTAAATCCGCCCCGCCTTCTAAGAGATGCGTCGCAAACGCGTGGCGCAAGACATGCGGCGAGATGCGCGCGGGATCAATCCCCACCTTTGTGGCTAGATCTTTGAGAAGCTGCGCGAAACGCGCCGAGGTCAGGTGGCCGCCTTTGCCGCGAGAGGGAAAAAGGTAGGGGCTTCCGCCCTCCGGCGCGAAGGCAGGGCGGCCCTCAGAAAGGTAACGCGCGAGAACCTCCTCCGCCTCCTCCGTGAGAGGGACCAGGCGTTCCTTGGAACCTTTGCCAATCACCCGCAGCAATGCGCTCCCGCCCCCCAAAAGCGATGAGGCCTCAAGTGAGACGAGCTCGGAAACCCGAAGCCCGGTCGAATAAAGGACATGCAAAAGCGCCTGGAGACGAAGGGCTTTCGGCGCGCCTGCTGCGGCATCATCATCGACAAGGTTGAGAAGACGCTCGACCTCATCAACAGAGAGCACCTTGGGAAGACGCTTCTCCTTCTTCGGGGTCTCAAGCGTGAGCGCTGGATTGTCTCCGCGCCATTCCTCTGCATACGCAAAGTTGTAGAACTGACGAAGGGCAGAAAGGCAAAGCGCAGCTGTCGCCCGGCTGCGCCCCGTTTCCTCGAGCTTGCCCATGTAAGCGGCGAGGTCTTCGCGCGAGGCTTCCGCCAACGTTGTGCTGCGCTTGGCGAAAAAGGCGGAGACGCGACCAAGATCGCGGCCATAATTGCGCAGGGTGCGTGAGGACGCACCGCGCTCGACCATCATCATCTCAAGGAAGGCCTCGATGGCCGCCTGGTCACTCAGGCTCACCGGCTGGTGCGCACGGGTTTAAGCCGTGGACGGTAGAATTGCGGATTGACCGCTTCCACGCGCAGACGCGGTGCAGAGCTGAGGGCTGCGCTGCGGAACACGGCTGCGCGCGCGATGTCATAGCCGCCCGCGGCCTCATAAAGGTTCGCAGCGACGGTATCGCGGATCCTGCCAAGCTCTCCATCCGCAACAACGGTCGAGGCTGAAAGTGCGGCCAGCAGCTGCGCGCCTTGGCTACCGCTTGTGGCCGCTGAAAGCCCATTGTCGACGACATTGGCGAGGTTACCCGTGAGCTGACGTTGCGCCGCCCGGTCTGCTGCATCGACAGCAATCACTGGCGGCGGGGGAAGGTCTTCACCGATGGCGCCCGCGAGCCGCTGGGCGGCGCTCGGCTGAAGATAGCTATAGAGTTTGGTGAGGTTGAAAAATGCCGTCTCTGCGCCCTGCCCTTCCCGCGTAGCGACGCTTCGGATCCATCGCTCCGCCGCTTCATAGCGGCCGTTCAAAAGGCATGCGAGACTGTACTCGACCTCATATTCATCCGTTGAAGGATCAGGTGCGGTTGATGCCATCTCTGCACCGAAGATCTTTGCCCGCAAAAGGAAATCGGCCGGATCGGTGATGGTGTCGGACAAGGCTTCGCCCACAGCGCCAGCACGGGCGCCAGATCCTTGGGGAAGCGCCCGGATGAAGCCAACATCTTGCGAGATACGGGTACCCGGCACGGACTCGGCCACCTGCCCAAGCTCACGTGGCGGCATCAAATCCTCAAGCGCCGCGCGGCGCAAAGCGGCCACACGCACGGCATTGCTCATGTTCCGGTCCATCGCGATGGCGGTGACGATGGGAGCCGCAACCGTCTCCACATCCGCCTCATTCATCAAACCGCCGAGCTTCCGGAAAGCTGCATACTGAAGAGCGTTCTCCGGCAAAGCGCCGGTGGGAAAGCCTGTTTGCAAGGACCGAAGCGCGGCCTCGTCGGCTGCGCTCAGGACACCCTCTTCTTTTGCAAGACTGATCGTGAGGTCAGCTGCGGCGCGCTCTCCGGTATGGGTGTAACAAAAGGCGCGCAAACGGACAAAGAATGGGGCCTGACGACCTTCCCGAAGGCTCGCACCCCGCGCGCAAGCGCGATCGTATTGAAGCAGAAGAAGATCCCTATACGCCACGCTTTCAGCAAGCGTGGGCTTAATCGCGAGGCCTGGAGTGAGCTCTGCCAGCGCCGCGGCTTCCATGACATAACCAGCCTCGACAGCGCGGCGGAGCTTCAGCCCCGCTAGACCTTCGTCGGCATCTCTTGGGCTTTCTCCCGGCGACAAAAGCACCCGGCGAAGGATCAATCGTTTGGCCGGATCATCAAAAACGGTGGGCACCGCCTCGAGCTGCTCTTCTATGTCCCGCGCCTCAGCACCATCCCAAAGCGTCCGAGGCAGAGCGCCATCGCTTTCTGTCAGAACACCCAAAGCAAACGAGCTGTCGTCAAAGCGTGCGCGCTCCACCTGGGCAAAGGCCAGACTGGCGGCGGCTGATAAGACGCTGAGAGCGCCGACCACGAGATGTTTCATGCCCCTTATCGAGCGCTGAGCTCGACCTCCTGCGTGATCGGAACGGATTGCGGCTGCCGACGATCCCCTAAAACGTAGAGAACCGCCAGGGAGAGAACAACGAGGGTTAAAAGAAAGATCGCAAACCGCATGATGCTTCTCCTGCTGGGAGTTTACGCGAACCAGAGGGCTGAAAAAAGGCTCGTTTTCAAATGAAGAGCAAGGTCATCAGGTCTCGGCGCAGATCACCATCCGCCCTTCAGTGCTCTTTCGCTCAATCAACGCGTGCTTGTTGCCAAAAATCTCCAAGTCGGCCTCCCTTGCGTCGTTGGAAAGGGCAAACACGCGGTCTGCAAAATTAAAATCTGATCATTTGTATCGTAAAACGATAATCACTATCTGGGGACTACAGGTGTAGTTGAATTGGTGCTTTCTCAGCGCGACGAGACTGGTCTTGGGTGAGGTGCGATCGATGACGTTCCCAGAAGACGTCCTGAGCGAAGCAAGCTGGTTCCCGATCAGCCTCACAAGCGATTACAGGTCAATCGTCTTTGCAAAGACCAATGCGAATGCTCTTGGGTCTGAACCTTTTCTCGATAGCCGGTTTTACCAAGGTATTGCTGAACGCTGCTCAGTCTCAGTTGACGAGATCCCGCCCACCCCGTTTCAACAAGAGCCAAGCTGGATTTTCCATTCAGCCTTTTGCTGCTCGACCCTTTTGGCAGCAGCTCTCTATGAAACACAGGGCTGCCTTGCGCTGAAAGAACCCGACGTTCTGATGGGCCTCGCCAATGCTAAGCGTATGCTTCCGAAGACCGAAGAGGGTCGAAGTCGCTATAACTTACTGAAAGATAGAGTCTTCACAACGCTTTCGCGACAACATGATGACCGTCCGATCGTCATTAAGCCAACCAATACAGCGAACAATCTTCTCGAAGATGTCTTGGCGTTAGGGCATCGGGTGACGATCATCACCTCGTCCCTCCCCGATTTTTTGGTGTCTGTTGCAAAGAAGGGAGAGGCCTGCCGTAACTTCATCCGTACTGTGTACAATATCTTTTCTCTTGATCCCTTTGGCCTCCAGCATTTTCCATCGCGCCAAGCCATGACATTCACTGACTTCCAGGTTTCAACGCTGATTTGGCGCGCTCAGATGGAGCTCTTTAGCGAGATGGCAGCGCGTAATCCTGATCAGATTGTGACGCTCACCGACCGAGAATTCCTCGCGAACAAGGAACAGACCTTATCAAAGCTCTGTGGTCACTTTGACTTGCGCGTGGATGAGGACACCATCCACGGCCTGGTTGACGGCCCTTTCTTCGAGGTCAATGCGAAGTTTGATGATCAACGCTTCAGCGATCAGATCCGCGATGAGCAATCCAACTTGGTCAAAGCCATGTTCGATGATGACATCGCCCTCATCGACGAGTGGGCATCGAAGGTTCGGCTGCAGCGGGACATCACCCTTCCGCTACCGAACAATCTTCACACAGCTTAAAGTGACTGCGACGTCTCAGCGGGACAGCCTATAGCGTGTCGTTTGTCCACGTTCGTTCTTGAGCGTCACCGAACTCACGGGACCTCCGCGCAATGCGCGTTCGACATCAGAGACATTCTCTGTCTCGTTGTCGTCAATCGCCACGATGACCGAACCCTGGCGGAGGCGATAACGCCGGGCGATGCTGTTCGGCGCGATGCCCACCACAATCACACCTTCTTCAAAAGGGCTGCGGCCCAGCTCTTCAGCTAAGGCCGGAGAAAGATTGGCGATTGTCGCGCCGGACAGCTGGTGATCCCCGGTGAGCAGGGTCTCGTCACGGTCGGGGCTTTCAGGAGGATAGGCCAGCCGTGCTCGAGCCGTCCGTTCTTTGCCTTCGCGGAGGTAGACGAGCTCAACCCGGTCCCCCTCTTCGCCCGTGGCAGGGCGATAACGAAGCGCTTCGCCGCTCATCACGTCCTGTCCGTCGATGGAGAGAATGACGTCGCTTTCCTTCAGCCCCGCGCGATCAGCGGGACCACCCGGATAGATTTGGCTGATCAGTGCGCCCTTGGGCCGATCAAGACCAATCGCCGAAGCAATTCGTGCATCGACATCGGACCCGATCACCCCGAGCCAAGGCCGCCGGACCATGGTGTCGCCACCAAGGGCTGATGCGACCACGCGCCGGACCAGATTGCCAGGGATGGCAAAACCAATCCCATTTGATCCTCCGGACCGGGAATAAATAGCTGTATTCACTCCAAGCAAACGGCCATCGACATCCACCAACGCTCCGCCAGAATTGCCAGGATTAATGGCTGCATCCGTCTGGATGAAAAATTGGAAGTCTGACACCGACACATTCGTCCGGCTCAAGGCGGACACGATGCCTGAGGTCACGGTCTGACCCACGCCAAAGGGGTTGCCGATCGCCAGGACAATATCCCCGACGAGGGCTTCGTCACTGTCGGCGAAGGTGAGTGCCGGTAAAGGCTCATCGGCTTCAATACGCAAGATCGCGAGGTCGGTTTGCGGGTCCGTGAGCAGAACCTCGGCCTCATACTCGCGGCGGTCTGCGAGGACGACTCGGATCTCATCCATGTTCTCGATCACGTGGTTGTTGGTGACCACCACGCCGCCAGCATCAACGAT
This sequence comes from uncultured Parvularcula sp., assembly GCA_963922235.1. Lineage (GTDB taxonomy): Bacteria > Pseudomonadota > Alphaproteobacteria > Caulobacterales > Parvularculaceae > Parvularcula. The sequence goes on from CAWUIJ010000126.1 coordinate 6,188, forward strand.
CACCCCCGAACCAAGCGACGACTGCACCCGCTCCCGCGTAGGCCCTGGTGCCACATCGCCGAAGAATTGCCGGAAGAAGGGATCGTCGAAGAGGCTGCGCGAGCGGGTCCTTACCGTTCGGCGGGTGTAGATGTTCACCACAGCTGGCGCCGTCGCTTCCACCACCGGTGCATAGGTGGCGCGAAGGTCAAGATCGCTTCGCGGCTGCACGGTTTGAGCCAGCGCAGAACCAGTGAGTGACAGAGCCAGGACGACGGAACAGAGAAAGCGGCGAGCAAACATGAAACGAACCCTTAGTCTAACAATTGTATCTAAAGGCTTTGGACGTTAGCGACCAGAGGACCAGCGCAAGGGCTGCCACGCGAAGGAGTTCAGATTGCGATGATCGTCGGTCTCTTGTCAGCCATCCATCTGTTCGCGGCACTCATCGTTCTTGTGTTGAGCATTTGGCTGCTGCTCGAAGTTCTTGCATCCTTCGTTCCCCATCGCTCGCCGGAAATCAAAGCCGAAGCTGGCCCCGTTGCGGTTCTGATCCCCGCCCATAATGAAGGCGAAGGCCTCGCCGCCACACTGATTGATATCAAAGGGCAGCTACGACCGATCGACCGCTTGCTGGTGGTCGCGGACAATTGCACGGACAACACGGCCGAGGTCGCTGAACGCCATGGCGCTGAAGTTTTGATCAGGCAGGACGCGGAACGCCGCGGTAAAGGATATGCGCTTCAGCACGGCCTCGATCACCTTCGCGCCTCACCGCCGTCGACAGTTTTTATGACCGATGCCGATTGTCTGCATAGTGAGGGAATGATCATAGGACTAGGCGCAGACGCCGAGCATTCTGGCTCACCCATGCAGGCGCTTTATCTGATGGAAGCGGGGGAGAATGCGCCGCCATCTCGGCTTGTTGCGGCCTTTGCTTGGCTTTTGATGAACGACATTCGGATGCGCGGGCTTCGGACGCTGGCAGGAACCACCAGGCTCGTTGGAGCTGGCGTGTCGTTTCCCTGGTCGATAGCCGAAAGCCTCGCTCTTGGCTCGTCTGAGATCGTTGAGGATCTGGCCCTGACCGTCACACTGGCAGCACAAGGCCAACGCGTAAGCTTTGCTCCCCACTATGTGGTGACGAGCACCTTTCCCGATGACGATGACGCAGCACGCGTTCAACGCGCACGATGGGAGCACGGCTCCCTGGGTGTAATCAGAAAAAGGCTCGGCCACTTGTTCGTGAGCGGCTTCAGCAAGATGGACCCTTGGCGGATCGCCCTCGCTTTGAACGTGGCGATTCCTCCCCTCACGGTGATGGCGCTCGTGATCATAAGCACAGTGGTCTCAAGTCTGCCGCTGTTGGTGTTCGGGGAAACCAGCGGTTTTCTCGTTGCACTCACAGCAGGTTTTTTCTTTGCTGCTGCCCTTTTAATGAGTTGGTTTTTCCGAGGGCAGACCATTCTGCCCTTCTCGAAGGTCAAGGCGATGGTGTCGTTCATAGCATCAAAATTTGGCGTTTACGGAAAGTCTGCAAGAGCAAGTTCCACTGAATGGACTCGAACGCCGCGCGATGGGGAACAATCGTGAAGATCGCCTATCTCCTGAACACCTACCCCGTCACAAGTGGTACCTTCATTCGGCGAGAGATCTTGGCCCTGGAAGCGCGAGGCCTCGAGATCACACGCTTTGCAGTCCGGCGGTGGGATCAGGAGCTCGTCGATCCGCGCGACATCGCCGAGCAGGAGAAGACGGAATATCTCCTCAGTGGTAACGCGTCTGGGCTCATCGGCAGCTTCGTCAAGGAAATGATCTCCAATCCTGGCGGCGTCCTAAACGCCCTCCGACCTGTTCGTGATTTGATGAGAGCATCCGGCAGCATTATTCGTCCGC
>CAWUIJ010000127.1:0-8058 GCA_963922235.1 uncultured Parvularcula sp.
GGCATCCGCTGGGATGACCCGCAATTCACCACAGAGCCCTATGACAAATGGAAAGCCTACGGACAGTCAAAAACCGCCAATGCGCTTTTTGCACGGCACCTGAACAAGCTTGAAGACGGTCTCCTCGCCTTTTCGGTTCATCCCGGCGGCATCATGACTGATCTCCAGCGGCATTTGACCGTAGGCGAACAGGTGGCCGCAGGCTGGCTGAACGAAGACGGCGAGCTCAGCGACCGCGCGAAGCCGCTCTTCAAAACCGTCACCCAAGGTGCCGCGACAACGCTTTGGGCGGCAACCTCTCCCATGCTGAACGAGCACGGCGGCGTCTTCTGTGAAGACTGCAATATCGGTGCGCTTGACGATAGCGAGGGCCGTGGTTTCGCTGGCGTGCGCAGCTGGGCTTGCTCGAATGAGGAAGCCGAGAAGCTTTGGGCCTACACCGAGGAGCTCCTCGCTTAGACCGCTATGGCCGCTGAGATCACCGTTAACGAACCCAGGTGGGAAACGCTCGATCCAGCGGCTCTTCTCGAGGCGAGCCTTGCTGCTGTGAAAGAGGAAACAGATGACCCCGGTCTCGCCCGGATCGTCTCAGCCCTCTTCACGTCAGACAGCGATGTCCAGGCCCTCAACGCCGAGTGGCGGGAAAAAGATAAGCCAACCAATGTCTTATCATTCCCCGCAGAACCGATCCCCGGCCTGCCCGAAGACATCCAGCCCTTGGGCGACATTGCCCTGGCCTTCGAGACCTGCGCACGAGAGGCTGAAGACAAGGGTGTGCCACTCAAAGATCATGCAACCCATCTGATCGTTCATGGTGTTTTGCACCTTCTCGGCTATGATCACGTTCTTGAGGATGAAGCTGAGGCGATGGAAGCCTTGGAAATCATGATCTTGGCGCGCCTAGGCATTGCCAACCCCTATGAGGGCGGCAGCTAGGCTGAGGAGTGGAGACGACCATGCCCGACGGCTCTGAGCCGTCCAGTTTCGCCGCGGTGGCGGCGCAAGCTCCGAGTGGAGAGGACACACCCGAACCGCCTGCGGCTGAACGCAAGCGATCGGGACTGAGCGCCCTGTTTGGCCGGCGCGGAAAAAGCTCAAACGAAACAACCGTAAAAGACGGAAACGGCGGGCACCGGCGCTTGTCGGCTACGGAAAAGGCCATGATTGGCCGGGTCGTAGCCCTCGAGAACCTCCGGGTCGGCGACGTGGCGATCCCTCGTGCCGACATTATTGGCGTAGAAGTCTCCGAGTCGCTTTCGACCGTGCTCAGCACCTTTGCCGAAGCGGGCCACTCGCGGCTGCCGGTCTATCGGGGCGATCCGGATGATCCTTTGGGCTTTGTCCATATCAAGGATGTCGTGACCCTGCTCGCCCAAGACGGCGGCTGCGCGGATGACACCCAGATCCTGCCTGGCGTCGTGCGCAAGCTTCTTTATGCGCCGCCATCCATGCCGATCGCCCAATTGCTTTTGCGCATGCAGGCCGAGCGCATTCATATGGCGTTGGTGATCGACGAGTTCGGCGGCACCGATGGCCTCGTCACGATCGAAGACCTCATCGAAGAGATCGTCGGCGATATTCGGGACGAGCACGACGAAGACGAGGAGAACTCACTGCGGCAAACTCCCGGCGGACGCTGGGATGTGGATGCACGGGTTGAGCTTGATGACCTTGCGCTGCGCCTTGATACTGATCTTCGTACGGATGAAGAAGAAATCGATACCCTCGGCGGCCTGGTCTTCAGCCTAGCTGGTCGTGTGCCATTGCGCGGGGAAGTCATTTCTCATCCAGCAGGGCATGAGTTCGAAATCGCTGAGGCCGATCCTCGCCGGGTGCGCCGGGTTCTGATCCGCCTACAGACAGCCGAGACCAAGACAAAAGAACAGGCCTCTTCATGACACGTCTGACAGCGGTCCGTGAGGGCCTCTTGCAGATCCGAAGCCTCGAAGGCTGGCGCCGTTATGCGGTGGCCTTAGGTTTCGGATGCCTCGCAGCCCTCGCCTATGCGCCATTGCGGTTCTGGCCTTTTTTGATCGTCGCTTTCTCAGGCCTTGCCCTCATCACTGATTCCCTTACGGATCATGAGAAGGGTCGACGAGCGGCACTCTTCACGGGAAGCGCCTTTGGCCTTGGGTTTTTCAGCATCGGTTACCTTTGGTTGGCCAATGCCTTCCTTGTGCAAGCCGAAGCTTTCGCGTGGATGATTCCGGTGGTTCTCCCCGCTTTCTTCTTGTTTTTAGGTCTCTTTTTCGGCTTAGGAAGCTTGATCCATGTGGCTATCCTCAAGCGCTATCCGCGCCACGGTCTCGTTCGGATCCTCCCCCTCCTGATCGGTTTAACGGTCGCAGAATGGCTAAGGGGGCATATTCTTACTGGGCTTCCTTGGAACATGACGGCGCAAGCCATGGCGGGGTCAACATTGGCCATGCAGCCCTTAGCCGCCTTCGGTCCCTATGGGTACGGATTGATCCTGGCGTTCCTCGCTCTTCTGCCAGCGGCGGCCATCCTGAGCCCCCAGGTCACACGGCGAGCGGCCCTGGTCTTTGCCGCAGGCGCGACCACCATTGTCGCTTATGGAGGCCTGCGCCTCGCGCTCAATCCCACGGTCCTGCGCGATGATGCTGCGGTGGTCGTGATCCAACCGAACATGGCGCAGCGGGATAAGCTCGATCCCCAAAAGCGCCGCCAAGGGCTTCGCGACAACCTCTCGGCCACAGCACTCGGAGCAGCTTCGTTCACTGATGATGAGTCTGTGTACGTTGTTTGGCCTGAAAACGCCTATCCTCTGCTCGACAGGATCCCTGACTTGCCCGACGTTTTGGCGCGTGACCTTCCCGAAGATGGCTACCTGATCACGGGCTCTGTCCGAGCGGTCGAGCGCGGCTACACCAACGCTCTGCTTGCCTTCGGGCCGGCAAGCGAAGGAAGCCCTCTGCATACGGCCTATGATAAGCATAAGCTTGTCCCCTTCGGTGAGACGCTTCCTTTCTACGAGGTTTTTGAGGCCCTCGGGATCGCCTCCCTTGCGCCGGTTGGTGGCGGCGGCTTCATCCCCGGCGACGGCCCGCGCACAATTGCGCTTGGGAATGCGCCCTTCGCGCCGCTGATTTGCTACGAGGATGTCTTCCCAGAAACGCTCTATCCTCAAGGCGAACGACCCGACTGGATGGTTGTGGTCACCAATGACGCCTGGTTCGGAGATGCCGCTGGCCCACGCCAGCATCTCGACATTGCCCGCATGAGAGCCATCGAAAATGGGCTGCCGGTCGTCCGATCGGCCAATACGGGCATTTCAGCGATCATCGATCCGAATGGCCGATTGCTCCATGCGTTACCACTTTATCAACAAAATAGGTTCAATTTTTATCTGCCTGCAAAAATTGTGATGCCCCTTTATCCACAACTTAGGGATGTTACACTACTACTGCTCCTGAGCGTTTCCGCCGTGATGGTGTTGACCAAGGGGGCGCAACACGGGATTGATCCGGGCACCCGGCAGCATTGAGGTCATAAGTAGCACGTGAACGCCAAGAGCCAAACTTCTGAAAACAAGCGAGCACCTCATCCTATCGACGTGCATGTAGGCAGCCGAGTTCGTCTTCGCCGGATGATGCAAGGGATCAGTCAGGACCGTTTGGGCGAAGAATTGGGCCTCACTTTCCAGCAGGTCCAGAAGTATGAGAAGGGTGTGAATCGCATCGGCGCATCGCGTTTGTACGAAATCGCTCGCATTCTGAGCGTCCCTGTTCAGTTTTTCTACGACGACTACGGAGACGGTCCCGAGACCCTCATCGGGTTCGCAGAAACCCAACGTTCGATGGAACCAAAAGATGAGCGGGCGGACTTTCTTGCGGCCTTGTCGACACCGGAAGGCATGCAACTGTGCCGTGCATTTTCGAAGATCAAGGACTATCAGGTCCGTCGGCGCGTCCTCGATCTGGTGAAGACCCTCGGCGAAGAAGAAAGTAGCGAATAGCTGCGGCCCGAACAGCCGAACACGGAAGACAATCCCGAAAAGAGGGCCTAGAGCCTCCTCAAAATTCTTGTGGAGACCCCTATGCTCGACTTCCGCCATGAGGGCTTGAATTTTAACGAGCTTTACGCCGAAGCAGACGAAACCGTTGTTCCGCGGCTGATTCATGCCGCCCGTGTCACCGACCAGGTGGCAGAGCCCACAACCCGTCTTGCCACCCAGCTGATCGATGGCATCCGGCGCAGAACGCGCGGCGGCGCGAACCTCGATGCCTTTTTAAGAGAGTACGGCCTTTCGACCAAAGAAGGCCTTGCGCTGATGGTGATGGCCGAGGCGCTCCTCCGTGTACCCGATGCCAAGACCCAAGATCAGCTGATCGAGGACAAGATCTCCGAAGGCGACTGGGTCCATAACGAAAAAAAATCAGACAGCCTTTTCGTCGCAGCAGCAGCATGGGGGCTGGGGCTCACCAACCGTGTGATTAGGCCGGGTGAGACCCCTCAGAACACGTTGCAGAACCTCTCGCGTCGCCTTGGCATGCCCACAGTCCGGATCGGTGTGCGCCAGGCCATGGGTTATCTTGGCCATCAGTTCGTCTTAGGGCAGACGATCGAGGAGGCGCTTCGGCGGGCGCGAGGTCCAGAAAAGCACGGATATCGCACATCCTACGATATGCTTGGGGAAGGCGCGCGGACGGTGGATGATGCCGATCGCTATCTTGCGTCCTATCACGAAGCGATCGCCGCCATCGGCAAAGAGACGCGATCGGATGATTTTCCCGGTCGGCGCGGCATCTCCGTCAAGCTTTCTGCCCTCAACCCCAATTACCACCCCAGGCATTGGGACGAAGCGGTCGCAGACCTTGCGCCCAAACTCCTCGATCTTGCGCGCGCAGCGAAAGAGTTCGACCTCAACCTGACCGTCGATGCAGAAGAGGCCGATAGGCTGATGATGAGCCTCGACATCATCCAAAAAGTCTACCGTGATCCATCCTTACGCGGATGGGACGGTTATGGCCTGGCTGTACAAGCTTACCAAAAGCGCGCCATGGCGGTCTGTGATTGGGCAGCGCAGCTCACCGAAGAGCAAGACAGCCGCATGATGGTCCGCCTGGTCAAAGGTGCCTATTGGGACACCGAGATCAAACTGGCCCAGCAACAAGGCATAAGCGACTTTCCCGTCTTTACACGGAAGGCTGCGACAGACGTCAGTTATATGGCCTGCGCAGCCCGCCTGTTCGATGCCGCGCCGCGGCTCTACCCTCAGTTTGCGACCCACAACGCGCTGACCACAGCCACCCTCATTGAAATGGCCCACGCCGCAGGCAAGGCTAAGGATTTTGAGTTCCAGCGCCTCCACGGCATGGGCGAGAGCCTTTATGAACAGATCACGGATAATGGCGTCAGAACCGACCGCGGGGAGGAACGCTATCCCTGCCGCATCTACGCGCCCGTCGGCGGGCATAGGGACCTTCTCGCCTATCTCGTAAGGCGCTTGCTTGAGAATGGCGCCAACTCGTCCTTTGTCGCGCAGGTGCATGACGAGACTGTGCGCGATGAAGATCTCCTCGAGCAGCCTCAAGTGCGCCTGGCGCGCCTCGGCGGGTTCCGGCATTCTTCGATCGCTTTGCCGTCCGCAATATTCGGCGAACGCCTCAACAGCGCCGGGATCGCTCTTGGTGACAATCAAGCGCTCACCGAACTCGTGCGCGGCATGTCCGCCACTGAGATCGGCACACCGACCATCAGCTCCTTGATCAATGGCGAGGGTGAGAGCGGAGAGGCTGGCCGCGATCTGATAAGCCCTGTCGACGGGAAGACCGTCGCATTGGTCAAGGAAGCGTCAGAAGAGCGCGCGCACGAAGCTGTAGCGGCTGCAGCAGCTGGCTTTGCGGCCTGGTCGGGCACCCCTGTTGAAGCCCGCGCTTTGGCTCTAGAACGAACAGCCGATCTTTTCGAAGTGCACAGGGACCGTCTCATGGCCATCTGCGCCCGTGAAGCCGGCAAAACCCTCGAGGACGGCATCGCTGAGGTGCGGGAGGCCGTCGACTTCTGCCGGTTTTACGCAGCCGAGGCGCGGCGATTGTTTGTACTCCACCCTTTGCCTGGCCCTGTTGGCGAAGAGAATCAATTGAGGCTCGAAGGCCGAGGAGTCTTCGCCGCAATCGCGCCTTGGAATTTCCCGCTTGCAATCTTTGCTGGCCAAGTCACAGCGGCCCTCGCCGCAGGCAATACGGTTGTTGCTAAGCCTGCGGAACAAACACCGCTCATCGCCTATGAAGCGGTCAAACTGATGCATGAGGCCGGCGTCCCGAAGGAAGCGCTGCAGCTCGTCCTTGGGGACGGCAAGGTGGGCAAAGCCATCCTGGATCACGATGCCATCGCCGGCGTTGTGTTCACGGGATCCACCGGGACCGCAAAGCTCATACAACGTCAGCTTGCGGAAAAACATGGCCCGATCCTCCCGTTGATCGCAGAAACAGGCGGGGTCAACGCCATGGTCGTCGACGCCACAGCTCTCCCAGAACAAGTGACCGATGATGTCGTCGCCTCAGCGTTCCAATCTGCTGGCCAGCGATGCTCCGCATTGCGCGTTCTCTATCTCCAAGAGGATGTCGCCGACGGAGTTTTGAAGATGATTGAGGGCCGCGCCAAAACGCTGAAAGTCGGCGACCCCTCTCTTCCGACCACGGATATTGGGCCGATTATCGACAAAGAGGCACAAGAGAAGCTCCTCGCCCATGCCGCCAACCACCCAGGCCTTAAGTGGAAGGGCGATGCGCCAGAGACCGGCACCTTTGTTCCGCCTCATATCATCGAGCTTGGCCCAGATGAGGCGCTGATGGAGGAGCATTTCGGACCCCTTCTCCACGTCAAACGCTATAAGGCGGGCAAGCTCGATGACGTCCTCAAGGAGATGAAGTCCACCGGCTATGGTTTGACCTTTGGCCTTCACACGCGGATCACCGAGGTCGCCGCGCGGATCGCCGAAGCCGCCCACGCAGGGAACATCTACGTCAACCGCAACCAGATCGGCGCCATTGTCGGAAGCCAGCCCTTCGGCGGCATGGGCCTCTCAGGCACAGGTCCCAAGGCTGGTGGTCCCCACTATCTCCTGCGCTTCGCCGAAGAGCGGGTGATCTCCACGAACACCGCAGCGGCTGGCGGCAATGCGTCGCTGATCTCCCTCGGTGATGCCGAATAGCCGCAAAGCCCTGTTACGCTGGGGCTGAAGAGAAGAATGAACAACGTCTTGCCCTGGGCCCCCATCGAAGACATAAGGCTTTCTTTATATCGTGACAAAAAGGGCCGCCGCATGACGCGCCAGACGCATCTATTCACCTCGGAATCCGTATCCGAGGGCCATCCGGACAAAGTGTCTGACCGGATCTCCGACGCCATTGTTGACCTCCACCTGGAGCGCCAAGCAGAGGCACGGGTTGCGGTGGAAACCCTGACGACGACCAACCGCGTCGTTCTTGCGGGCGAAACACGCTGCTCACCCGGTGTTGATGCCGAGGAAATGATCGAAACGGCGCGCCGCGCGATCCGTGACATCGGCTACGAGCAGGATGGCTTCCACTGGCGCGATGCAGATATCGCATGCCACGTGCACGGCCAATCGGCAGAAATCGCGATGGGCGTCGATGCTGATGCCAACAAAGACGAAGGCGCTGGCGATCAAGGCATCATGTTCGGCTACGCGGTCGACGAGACCGAGCATCTGATGCCTGCACCGATCGCTTACTCGCACGGCATTGTGAAAGCCCTCGCCGACGCACGGCACGAAGGCGCCGCCAAAGAGCTGCTGCCTGACGCCAAGAGCCAGGTGACGGTTCGCTACGAAAACGGCGTTCCCGTCGGGACATCCTCTGTGGTCGTCTCAACACAGCATGTTGCAGGCCTGAGCCAGGGCGACATTAAAGAGATCGTCCGTCCGTATGTGGAACGTGTGCTTCCTGCTGGCTGGATGCCGCCTGAGGATGAGTTCTATGTGAACCCAACAGGCCAGTTCGTCATTGGTGGACCGGACGGTGACGCAGGTCTCACGGGCCGGAAAATCATCGTCGACACCTATGGAGGCGC
>CAWUIJ010000128.1:0-7977 GCA_963922235.1 uncultured Parvularcula sp.
CTGTCCCGCATGCGCCTGCCGTCTTTTCACCCCGCACCCAGGGCGAGTTCACCATGCGCCTCGAACATGTGATGAAGCCCCAAAAGCAGCCTCAGCGGTTTTCGCGGCGCATGCTGATCTCTCTGGCCGCCGGGGCTTTGCTTCCGCTTGCGAGCCTTCAATGGGCGATGGCTGAGAGTGCTGCCAGCGTTGCGTTCACCTTCAATCCGGTGCCGCGCGGTAAGGTGACGAGCGGCTTTGGCCCAAGGCGCGACCCTTTCTCTGGAGAGATGAGGGAGCATCATGGCACTGATATCGGCGCGCCCAAGGGCTCAGCGGTCATTGCGCCTGCCGCTGGCATCGTCAGCCGTGTCCGTCCGTCCAATGAGGGCTTTGGTAACCTGCTCGAAATCACGCATGCGGATGGCGTGGTGACGCGCTATGGCCAGCTTGAGCGATTTCTGGTCGAGATGGGTGACGATGTGGAAGCTGGGCAAAAGATTGCCACGGTGGGGTCGTCGGGTCGTTCGACCGGTCCTCATCTCCATCTCGAAATCTATGTCGACGGTGAGATGCGGGATCCGGCTGATCACATCCCGCTTCCAGCGCGGGTTTCTTCTCGCGAATGATGCGTGTGCAGCCGGCAAAGGCCAGCGTTGCGATCACGCGCCAGTCGGCTTCAGCCCGTCATGGGTGACTTCACGATAAAAACAGGTGCCGCGGCCGGTGTGGCAGGCAGCGCCTTTTTGCGTGACTTCATAGATCAGCGTGTCCTGGTCGCAGTCGGTCAGCACCCGGTGGATCTTCTGCTCGTGGCCAGACGTCGCGCCTTTGCGCCAAAGCTCTTGGCGGGAGCGTGACCAGTAGTGCGCGTCACCCGTCTCGAGAGTCCGATCGATCGCTTCTTGGTTCGCGTAGGCAAGCATCAGCACGCCGCCCGTCTCCACGTCCAACGTGACAACAGGAAGAAGCCCGTCCGCAGCAAACCGCGGACGGAACTGATCAGTCTCTTCAATCGACAATGTGTCTACTTACCAATCAATCGCATGAAGCGCGTCTCGAGCGCAGGGTTTTCATTAAAGACTCCCGTGAAGCGCGTTGTGACAGTGCCAACACCATTTTTATGCACGCCCCTTGTCGACATGCATTGGTGCTCGGCATCAATCATGACCGCTACACCCTTGGGCTGTAGCACTTTTTGCAAGGTGCCTGCAATCTGAGCGGTGAGGGTTTCTTGGACCTGCATGCGTTTGGCGTAGGCATCGATCAAGCGTGCAAGCTTAGAAATTCCGACAACGCGCTTGTTCGGCATGTAGGCAATATGTGCGGTGCCAATGATGGGAGCGATGTGGTGCTCGCACATGCTCTCAAGGCGGATGTCTTTGAGAAGGACGATGTCGTCATAGCCGTCCACCTCTTCAAAGACGCGGGCGAGGATCGCCTCTGGGTCTTCGCGGTAGCCGCTGAACCATTCTTCATAAGCTTTGGCGACGCGTTTGGGCGTATCGACCAGCCCTTCGCGGGTAGGATCGTCTCCGGCCCAGCGGATCAACGTTCGGACGGCAGCTTCCGCTTCGGCACGGCTAGGTTTGGAAGAGACGAAGGGCTCTTCGCCAGCCTCTGGGGCTGTGACTTCGTCGTAGGCAATGACGCTCATGGGTCTGTCCTATCTTGTTCGGGGGCCTTTCGTGGCACCGATTGGCCGCGCTTTTCCCTCAACCTTTTGAGTGGGCGGCGATCAGGAGATGGAGCCCACGGCAACAATTTCCAACCTTGAATGCGCGGCGTCCCGTCTCACCTTGCATGATGCGGCGCAGCATTATTCTGAACTAAAGCACGATTGTCAGAGCGCTCGGCTGCAGCCATGAGGGCGCTATGATGACCAAGTTCCATGTCACCGATACATTTCGCGGCGAGAAAGTGCCGTTTGAGCCAGCAAATCCGTCTCTTGTGACGGTCTATTGCTGCGGGCCAACGGTGTATTCTGAGCCGCATATCGGCAATGCGCGCGCGGGCGTGGTGGCGGATCAAACCGTGCGGCTGTTGCGCGAGGTCTATGGTCACAATCACGTGCGCTATGCGCGGAACCTCACCGATGTGGACGACAAGATCATCAAGGCCGCGGCCGAAGGCGGGGTCGAGATTGGCGTGATCACGGCCAAAGCGACCAAGGCTTATCACGATGATCTTGCGGCGCTTGGCTGCTTGCCGCCGGATTATGAGCCCAAAGCGACAGAGCATATCGGCCCGATGCAGGCGATGATCAGCACCCTTATCGATAAGGGCTTTGCTTACACCGCTGAAGGGCACGTGCTGTTCGATACCAAGGCGTATGAGAGCTATGGTGGCCTCAGCCGTCTCGATCGGGACGCCATTGTGGCTGGCGCGCGGGTTGAGGTGGCTCCTTACAAGCGGGATGCTGCGGACTTCGTCCTTTGGAAGCCGTCGACGGATGACATGCCCGGCTGGGATGTTCCGGATGCGTGGGGTTTTGACACCAAAGGTCGTCCAGGCTGGCACATCGAGTGCTCGGCGATGATTGACGCCGTGCTTGGCAGCCCGATCGACTTGCATCTCGGTGGGCAAGACCTGCGCTTCCCGCACCATGAAAACGAGATTGCGCAGAGCTGCTGCGCATCGGATCTCGGCGACGTGCCCCTGGCGCGCCACTGGATGCACAATGGCATGCTCCGCATGGGCGCCGAGAAAATGTCGAAATCCATCGGCAATATTGTGCGCCCATCGGAGCTCTTGGCCGACTGGCACGGCGAGGTGCTCCGTATGGCGCTTTTGTCCGCGCAATACCGTCAGCCGCTCGAATGGTCGGACGAACTCTTGGCAGCATCCAAAGCGCAGCTCGATAAGTTCTACCGGGCAGCGGGAGATGCTGAACCGAGTGAGGTCTCTTCATCCGTGCTCGAGGCTCTTGGCGATGATCTGAACACACCAGCGGCCTTTGCTGCGCTTCATGAGCTGCGAGAAGCAGCGCAGGGCGGTAGCCAGGAAGCGGCGTCGTCCCTGCGTGCAAGCGGACAGCTCTTGGGGCTCCTCTATGAGACTGAGGAAGCATGGTTCCAAGGCGGCGGTAGCGACGACGATGCTGCGCGGTATGATGCGCTATTGGTGGAGCGGGCGGAAGCGCGAAAGGCCAAGAACTTTGCGCGTGCGGACGAAATCCGCGACCAGCTGACCGCTGAAGGGATCGTGATCGAAGACGGACCCGACGGTGCCACCTGGCGCAGGGGTTAGGATGAGCGTCATCGCACCTATGAAGGACGCTCATCTCGAAGCGATCCTGAAGCTGAACAACCTTCACGCCCAGGAAACATCAGAGCTCGACGAGGATTCGCTGCGCGACCTCGTCGGTGCTTCTTTTGCGTCCTTTGAGGCCAAAGGCGGGGAGGCGGGGTTTCTCATCGCGATGAACGAAACGTCCGACTACACCAGCCCCAACTTTCTTTGGTTTCAGGAGCGTTATCCCCGCTTTGTGTATGTGGACCGCATCATCGTGTCGGCAGATCATCGCGGCCATGGTTATGCGCGGCAGTTCTACGAAGAGCTGTTCGAAAGGGCGCGGGCTGAGGGCTATTCGGTGGTCACCTGCGAAGTGAATGTCGATCCTCCGAACCCGGCATCAGACACTTTTCACGATCGCATGGGCTTTTCTGAGGCGGGGCGAGCGAAGCTGGCCCATAATAGCAAGACCGTTCGTTATCTGACGAAGGATCTCAGCCAGTAGGTCTGGGTCAGCGATAGTAGCGCGTTGTCCAGCGGCGATCATTCTCGCTGTAAACCTTGCGGTGAAGCGGTGCGTAGCTATGAAAATAGGGCCGCCGCGATTGTGGGCAGTAGTGCGCGACAAGACTTCGCCGGGTTGGATTGTCGGGCCCAATGGGGCCTCCGCCATGGGCAAGTCCCGCGTGCCAGAAGAGAATATCTCCTTTCTTGGCACGGAACATCTTGGGTTCAGAGTTGTGTTCGCGTGCTTTCGCCTCAAGCCAGGCTTCCCATTCCTGATAGCCTTCGTTCCCGTCGCGGTGACGGTGCCAGTGTTTGTATCGCCCAGCAAAAAGATGATCCCCCCACAGATGGCTCCCGGGGTGATAAATCAGGGCCCCGGCATCGTCCTGGACATCTTCCAGCGCGACCCAAACGGCTGCCATTTTCATCGGCGCGTTCATGATCACAAAACTGGTGTCTTGATGAATATTCTGTTCCGATCCGTATACGAATGAGAGTGATTGTGTGAGAAGCGGATCGGTCTCGAACACCAGTTTGAGAAAGTCTTTGATGATCGCGCTGAAAAGGATCTCGCGAGCAGCAGGAACATGGTGATAGACATCGACGATCCGGGTGCTCTGGTGCGCCCTGAGCATTTTGGTATCGAGAGGCGCACCTTTCTCGAAGCCTGTGCCTGTCATGACCAAATGGGGATCACCCTGGCTTTCGATCCGCTCCATGTCGGCATTCAAGGCATCGATGAGCTCTGGCGCGATTGCATTTTCGAAAACCACGAAGCCGTTTTCACGCCAGTGCCGAAGATGTGCAGTTTGATCCTGCGGCAAGTCTTTTTGCGCGAGCAACTCTTCGAAATCGTCGCGGTCCGTCCACATCCCTCCAAACCTTGAGGGGTAACGATTGCGCGTCATCAGCAATTCAAGCTTATCGGGGTTCATGGTGAGCACGTGGAAGGCGAGCGCATAGAGCGACGGCGTCTTCACCACGGCATCGATAAGTGCGGAGAGAGCGTGTTGCGGCAATCGGGTCGTCATTGTTCCGGTGTGGATCGGACCCGGCCCTTGTCGCAACCATTTTCGTGCTTACTCTGGATGTTATGGACGATCTCTACTCCGATATTCTTTTAGAGGCGGCTGGATCTTTGCCGCCGGCTTCGGCCTTGGATGAGCCTGCTGGCACCGGGCGGCGGGTTTCGAATGTCTGCGGTTCTGAAGTGGAGGTCGATCTTGCACTCGATGCCGGCGTGGTCACGAACTTTGCGATGCGGGTGAAGGCATGTGCGTTGGGCCAGGCTTCATCGTCTTTGCTGGCCAAAGTGCTTCAGGGCGCCCCAGCCTCCGAGTTGCGGGATTTGCCGCCTGTGATGGAGGCCATGTTGCGTGAGGGTGGTCCTGCGCCGGTGGGCCGGTTTGCGGTGCTCGAGGCGCTCAAGCCGATCGAGGCCTATCCGGCCCGGCATGCCTCAACCTTGCTGATTTTTGGCGCCGTGGTTGATGCCCTTGATGAGGCCGATGCCCGTGCGGCCGCTTAGTCTTCTCGCCCAAGGGGCGATCATCGCTTACCGTTATTCGCTTTCGCCTTTCTTGCATCTGGCTGGTGTGCGCTGCCGCCATGAGCCGACCTGCTCGGCCTATGCGCTCGAAGCGTACCGCAAGCACAATGTTGTCAGGGCGACCGGCCTGACCGCAAAAAGGGTTTGCAATTGCAGACCCGGCGGCACTTCGGGATACGATCCCGTTCCCTGACGTTCCCGACAAGGTATTGAGAGCGCCCTCGCTTTTGCCCATTGGGCCCCAGATTTCGCCAAGACCGGGTTGACCTCAGCGAAAGGTGCGGCTCACACGTTGGCTCCTAAACCAAGAGTACTCCATGCCTACGATCACGCTTCCTGACGGTGCCCAACGATCCTTTGATGGACCGGTATCTGGCGCTGACATTGCCGCCGATATTTCGAAATCCCTCGCGAAAAAAGCCATCGCGGTGACCATCGATGGTGAGCTGATGGATCTCGACACAGTCGTTGAGAACGACGCAGCCGTGGCGATTGTCACGCGCGACGGCGACGACGCGCTCGAGCTTGTGCGCCACGACACGGCGCACCTCTTGGCACAAGCTGTTCAGGCGCTTTACCCAGGCACGCAGGTCACGATCGGCCCAGTGGTCGACGACGGTTTCTATTACGACTTTGCGCGAGAGGAGCCGTTCTCGTCGGAGGACTTCGAAGCCATCGAGAAAAAGATGGCTGAACTGGTCGATGCTGACCTTCCGACGCGCCGCGAGGTTTGGCCGCGCGACGAAGCGATCGCCAAGTTCAAGGCGATGGGTGAGACCTACAAGGCTGAGATCATCGAAGATCTTCCGGAGACAGAGGACATCAAGGTCTATCACCATGGTGATTGGTTTGACCTTTGCCGTGGTCCACACCTTCCGTCGACGAAGCATATTGGCAAAGCCTTCAAGCTCATGAAGGTCGCTGGCGCTTATTGGCGCGGCGACGCGAAGAACGCGATGCTTCAGCGCATCTACGGCACGGCTTGGCTAACGGAGAAGGACCTCAAGGCGCATCTCCATCGCCTTGAGGAAGCGGAGAAGCGCGACCATCGCAAGCTCGCCAAGGTGATGGACCTCTTCCATATGCAGGAAGAGGGACCAGGCTCGATCTTCTGGCACCCCAATGGTTGGACGCTGTTCCAGACGCTGATCGCGTATATGCGGCGGCGTCAGGAAGAGGCGGGCTATGTCGAGATCAACACACCTGATCTTCTCGATTATTCGCTTTGGGAAACGTCCGGACACGCCGCTAAATTTGGCGAAAATATGTACTCAACGGTCATGCCGGATGAGCGCAAATACGCACTGAAGCCTATGAATTGCCCAGGCGGCGTGCAGGTCTATAACCACGGCCTGCGGTCGTATCGTGAGCTGCCGATCCTCATGGCTGAGTTCGGAAAGGTTCACCGGTACGAGCCTTCTGGTGCTCTGCATGGAATGATGCGTGTACGCCACTTCACGCAAGATGATGCTCATATTTTCTGTACGCCGGATCAGCTTCAAGACGAGTGTCTGAAAGTTGTCGCTCTTGTGCTCGATATCTACAAAGACTTTGGCTTCGAAGATGTCCGCATCAAGTTTTCGGACCGGCCTGAGGCCCGCATCGGCGATGATGCGGTGTGGGATAAATCCGAGGCGGCGCTGAAGCACGCGCTTGAGGCAACAGGTCTTCCTTACACGGTGAATCCGGGTGAGGGCGCTTTTTACGGGCCCAAGCTCGAGTTTGTCTTGCGCGACGCAATTGGCCGTGACTGGCAATGCGGAACACTGCAGGTGGATTTCAACCTGCCGGAACGCTTCGAGATGACATACATCGCTGAGGATGGTGCTCGCCATCAACCGGTGATGTTGCACCGAGCGCTTTTCGGATCGCTTGAGCGTTTCACGGGTATCCTGATCGAGAACTATGCGGGCGCTTTCCCTCTCTGGCTGGCGCCGGTCCAAGCCGTCATTGCGACGATCACGACGGAAGCCAACGGCTACGCTGAGGAAGTTCTCGGTGTGCTGAAAGCTGCTGGTCTCCGCGTCGAGACGGACCTTCGGAACGAGAAAATCAACTATAAGGTCCGTGAGCACTCCAACAGGAAAGTGCCTGCAATTTTAGCCCTTGGTGCCCGCGAGGCCGAGGAGCGGACTGTTTCAGTTCGGCGCCTGGGCTCTAAGGAAACCAAGACCTTCACGCTCGACGAGATCACTGCTGTGCTGAAGGCTGAAGCCACGCCGCCCGATCTTCGTGGCTGATCGCTGGTCGAAAGGTTGGCTTTGGTTTGTCGCCCTGATGGCGGCACCCATTCTGCTTCTTTCGTTTCGTAGCTTCCCCCTGGTGACGTCCGCCTACGCCCTTCCGGCTTTCGTCGGGTTTAGCCGGGCACCACGTTTGGTGCCTCTTCCGGGTTGGGCGATCGCGCTTGGCGGCCTTGCGGCCTATTCGCTTCTGTCTGGTCTGTGGACGCCGCAAGGCGGAGCCGCGGATTGGATTTGGTGGCAGCCAGCGCTGTTCCTCATCGGGCTGGCTGTGTTCCACCGGCCACCACCGCCGATCTATATGCTGATGATCGGATTAAGTGCGGCCCTCGTTCTGCTGTTTGTGGATGCGATCACTGGGAGCGGCCTTCGGGCTGTTCTGCCCCCTGAAAACCGACCCGATAAAGATGCCATCGCGACGGCCCGGGGGCTTGGCATTCTTTTGATGATGATGCCTTTCCTTGT
>CAWUIJ010000129.1:0-7800 GCA_963922235.1 uncultured Parvularcula sp.
GAAGCTGGCTCGTTCGAGCTTTCAACCTTCACACTGCAGTCGCAGAACCTCGACAATATCGAGATTGCTGGCCGTGTTGGTGCAACACCGATCTATGCAACAGATGCGAACGCTGAGGTCGCGTTCGACAACCTCTACCGTGCGTTCAACTCTGGTCTTGCTGACCGTCTGGACATCAGCGGTGACGGTGCTGTCGATCTGACACCAGCCGGTGTCGACGATCAGCTGACTGCTGATGGTATCGCACGTCCAGCTGACCCCTTCGGTGGCGGTGAGACGTTCTTCACGTTCTACGGCAGTGACGACGATATCGCGTTCTTGAACTCGATCGGTGTCGGTGCGCTGAACCTTGGCAACATCGGTGGTGATGCTTCGCAAGAAGTCATCGCGATCAACCTCGACTCGGCAACCGGCGGCGGTGCAACGCAAACAACTGGCGGCATCATTGACGCCACAGCTGCTGGTACCGGCGGCGTTGCCATCAACTACACAGCTGCTGCTGCGGCGGCGGCTGGTGGTGCAACCGACGTCTTCACCGGTGGTTCGGCTGAAGCTGAATTCGCCAGCGTTGACGATTACCTCCAGCAGGTCGTGTTTGATGACACGCAGCTTCGTGCTTTCGCTGACGCAACCGGCTTCCGGGCCGTGGCACGTCAGATCGAAGTCGAGGACGCAAACACATCCAACGTTCAGGCTGGTTTCGTTCTTGCTGACACACTGATCAGCCGTGTGAACGTGGCTGCAACAGTCGTTGGTGTCTTCGAATCGACCCTCGAGTCGCGTCAGACTTTCCTCTCAGACCTCACTGACTCGCTCGAGCTCGGTGTGGCCGCTCTGACGGAGGCTGACCTCAACGAAGAGTCGAGCACGCTCCAGGCCCTTCAGGTCCAAGAACAGCTCGCTGTTCAGGCCCTGTCGATCGCCAACCAGCGTCCACAGACCATCCTGTCACTCTTCCGTTAATCGGAACAATGACATCGGTACCCGGAGCTTCGCTCCGGGTACCAACCCTTCTTGAGACAAACCAAGAAAATTGAGGGACGAGAACAGTCTATGTATGGCAGGGCCGGCGCAAACGCCGCGTACAAAAAAACGATCACGGAAACTGAAGAGCCACGCGAGCTCGAACGAAAAGTGTTTCTGCAGATCAATGGTGATCTCGAACGAGCAGCAAAAGCGGGGAAGTTCCCGCTTTCGGGTGAAGCCCTCGATGCGCTCAGTCGAAATCAAAAGCTCTGGGGAGAGCTTATGTTTGATTGTGCCTATAAGGACAATCCGCTCCCTGCACAGCTGAAGGCCGGCATCATCTCGCTTGCAATCTTCGTCGATCGGCACACCCCACTCGTGATTTCAGGTGAAAAAGCGATCGAACCGCTCTTGGAAATCAACCGCAGTATCATTCGTGGTCTTGCTGGACATAAGCCGAATCAAACCACCGAGACAGAGGCAGGTTAACCACTCATGGGACTTCGATTACGCCTCCGCCCCAATGAACGCATCATTGTGAATGGCTGTGTTTTGACGAATGGTGATCGACGCAACACGATCACTGTATCGAGCTTTGGCCAAGTTTTGCGCGGAAAGTATGTTCTCCAACCCGAGGACGCAAAAACGCCAATTCGCCGGCTTTATTTTACCATACAGATGCTTCTGATCTCCGGTTGTGACGACGCAATGCTGCGCCACGCCTCAAAACTCGGCGCCTATGTGTTCACGCATATGGATAACGACGAGCACCGGAAAATCTTGCTTGAAGCCATAGATGAAGTGCATTTGCGCGATTTCTATAAGGCTATGGTCAAACTTCATCCGCTACTTGAATTGCCTGAGCGAACCGAAGCGGAGGCAGCCACAAAGTACCCCGCAGAACTTGAAGCGGAGAACAGGGCTTTCCACGCTGCTGCCGAAGCGCGGATGGGAAAATCATTGCAGTCAGCCCACTGACACACGGGAAGGTTTTAGGAGGCGACGATGACTTCGACTTACACGTCTTATCTCACCTTCAATCGGACCTATGGCAAGCCACTGGCGCCTGTTGACACGTCGACGATCAGCTCGACGGGCACACTGGCGCAGGAAGAAGCCTACTTCCGCAACAATATTTTCAAGGTCAGCACCGGTGAAGAACTGGCGGCTGATCAACGTCTTTGGGAATACGCGCTCACGGCGTTTGGTCTTGAAGACCAGATCAACAACAAAGACTATGTGATCAAGGTCCTCGATGAGGGCATCTTTGACGCCAATGCTCCTTTTACCGATGATCAGATTGCCGCTGGCACAGGTCAGAGTACGATCAACAGCATCGCCGAAATCTTCTGGTTCTCTGATTCCTACCCGCTTGATGTGCTGCTTGATGAAGCGATCTTTGATGCCGTCGGCACCACAATTGAGGAGTACGCCCTCCGAGCTGACGGCGTTTTGGAAGCATCCTTTGCTGAAGGTGAGATCGAGTACTTCGCAGCAAATGCTGGCCTTCAGCTGACTGCGGAGCAGTTGACCAGTGATCCGCGCCTCTACGATTTCATCATTCGCGCCTATGGTCTTGAATCGGAATTTGGCAACAAAGAGCTGATCACCAAAGCCCTCGAAGCGGGTGTCTACAACCCTGGCGCAGGCGTGGTAAAAACGGACTCAGCTGCGAACACGGCTCAAGACAGCCGGTTCGAAACGCTCGCCCGCGCTTTCGCCTTCAACGAGCTTGGTGACCAAAACGTTCGGAACACAGCGTTTATTGATTCCGTCGTCAACCGTTACAACACCGAGAAGCTTGAGGCAGACGCGCGGACAGAGCGTGACGAAACTCTTCGCGGCGTGCAGTTCAATGCTGAAGATCAGCGTGAGATTGAATACTTCCGCGATAACATCGGTAAGGTGAAAAACGCGGATGACTTGATTGCGGACTTCCGTCTTTATCGCTTCGTCCTCCGCGCTTATGACCTCGAGAGCCAACTCGACTCCCAAGCGCTGATCAAAAAGGTGCTCGACGAAGGTGTCGCCGATCCTGATTCTCTTGCCAATGAACTGATCGACGACAAGTACCGAATTCTCGCGGCCGACCTTGGCTTTGCAGAGGACGGAACAAAGAATGTCCGGAATCCGAACTTTGCCACCGATGTCATCGAACGCTTTGAGCGGGTCACAGCAGAGACAGATGCCGGTGTTGACAATGTCGGTGTGCGTCTTGCGGCGTATTTTGAGCGCCAGGCTCCCAACATCACCAGCTGGCTTACCGTGCTTGGTGATACAGCCTTGCGAGAGGTGGTCTTCACGACTTTCGATTTGCCTGAAGAGCTCGGCACGCTGGCGCCTGAACGGCTCGTTCAAATCCTCGAAGATCGCTATGACATCGGGGATCTTCAGAAGCCTGAGCAGCTCGATAAGTTCCTGAACCGCTTCTCTGTTCTCTATGACGTGAGGAATGGCGCACCAAGCAGCGCAGGCGACTCAAACCTCCTGTCACTCTATGGCATTGGTGGTGATTCAGGCTCCGGCAACGTGTCGATCGACTCAGCAACGCTGAGCGCCACGAACCTCTTTTAGTAGAACGGATTATCGAGACTTCGGTCATCCGTAACGAGTGCGTAGGGATGACTGTAAGCTGGTGATCACTTCGGTGAAGCCCGCGGGCCCTCAACACGGATCAGTGCGTTTCCGCGTCAATAATATCTTCGGGCACATCCTCTTGGACATCAGGCATGACCTCAGGAACGATAAGCTCAGTTGAGGCCTCTTCTTCGGCGGCTGCTTCTGGCTCATCAGCGGCATGACGCTGATGCCCAAGGATCGTAGCTAGACTCGACATACCTTGATCAGCAGGCACACTTTCAAGCCGGTCTTGATGGCAGAACTGCTCAAGCGCTGGAACCTTCTCGAGGGCCCGATCCGTTTCAGGATCACTTCCGCGCTTGTAAAGACCGATCGAGATGATGTCGCGTTTGTCTTCGTAGACGGACAAGAGGCGTCGAGCCTCAGAAGCAATCGCAGCGTCCGCCGGGCCTTCATAGCAGTCAGGCACAAGGCGAGACACCGAACCTGGAATATCGATCGACGGATACCGGCCGCGCATCGCAATATCACGGCTCAAACGAATATGCCCGTCCAAGATACCGCGCACACTATCGGCGATCGGATCATCATGATCATCGCCGTCCACAAGAACAGTCGCTGCCAGGGTGATATCTCCTTGATTGGCAAGGCCCGGTCCCGAGCGCTCAAGCAAGTGAGCCAACTCACCAAAGACAGAAGGCGGGAAACCGCGCGCTGATGGAGGCTCACCCACGGCAAGACCGATCTCTCGCAAAGCATGGGCAAAGCGGGTCACCGAATCCATCATACAGAAGACATTCCGTCCACGTTTGCGTTGGTCTTCAGCGACAGCCATCGTCAGATAAGCGGCCTGGCGACGCGCGAGCGGGCTTTCATCCGATGTCGCCACAACCACGATGGAACGTTTGAGGCCTTCTTCGCCCAGGTCGCGCTGGAGGAACTCTTGCACCTCCCGGCCCCGCTCGCCAATTAGCCCAATGACATTGACATCAGCAGCACTGGACCGAGCAAGCATCGAAAGAAGGGTCGACTTACCAACACCGGAACCGGCGAAAATGCCCATCCGCTGACCACGGCAGATCGGGGTAAAAGCGTCGATGGTTTTGATCCCTGTATCGAGCATCTCACCCACACGGCGACGCTTGAACGCCGATGGTGGTGTGCCGCGCAACGGGGTGGCGAAGGCGCCCTCAGGCAGAGGCCCCTTTCCATCAATGGGTTCAGCCATCGGACCGATGACGCGACCAAGCCAAGCATCCGAAACTTTGATCCGGAAGCGCTGCTCGTTGAAGAATACTTTCGCGCCCACCGGCACGCCTTCGGTGTCGGAGAAGCCCATCAGAAGCGTCTGATCACGCTCCACCCCCACGACTTGGCACGGTAGAGGATCGCCGCCGTGGCGCTCCACATGGCACAGGTCACCGGCGGAGAGGACGCCCGAAAGCCCCCTCACCTTCAAGACCATACCGAGGGCAGAAGAAATTTCGCCTTCCCAGACAGGGCCAGGCAAATGCCGCAACATCGAGGCGGCATCATCAAGAGTACGGGCAGCTGCGCGTTGATCGCTCATGTTTGTCCCTTCATAGAACGCCACCTGTCTGCCCCACGACCTTTTATGCGGGTTTAAGGCCCGAGTGGTTTTCTGCTTCCCGTGCAAGCAGGAGAATCCGCGCGCCCATGATTGAAGGCATCAACCTTTTCGAGACGATGAGCCAAAAGCTCGACTATCTTGGTGTGCGCCATACCCTCTTGGCGCAGAACGTCGCCAACGCCGACACCCCCGGATACAAAGCCCAAGACCTCAAATCATTTTCAGAAGCTCTCCGTACGGTGAAGCCGGCGGGAATGTTGGCCACGCACAACATGCATATGGTCGCTGAGCAGGGAAACACGACCTATCGCGAAGATCGCCGGGTTGAAGGTTGGGAAGTCGAGCCCTCGGGTAACCAGATCAGCCTGGAAGAGCAGATGATCGAGGCAGCGGATAGCGTCAGCCAGTATCAGCTCGCCACCCAACTCATGAAGAAACACGTCAGCATGTTGAAAGCCACGCTTTCGACGCGTGCCTAAGGACGGATAAGACCATGGATCCTATTTCAGCAGCCATGAAAATCGCCTCTTCGGGCCTCGAAGCTCAATCGCTTCGGGTTCGGATGGTGTCAGAGAACATTGCCAACGCCAGTTCATTTGGCGCAGCGCCCGGCGCAGACCCTTACCGCCGGAAGACGATTGTTTTTCAACCCGATTTCAACCGCGCTCTTGGTGCGGATCTTGTGACAGTGAAAAAGATTGGCGTCGATCCTGGTGAGTTCACACTCTCCTATGACCCGGCCCACCCAGCGGCGAACGCTGATGGCTATGTCAAAGTGCCGAACGTCAATCCACTGATCGAAATGACCGACATGCGAGAAGCGACACGGTCTTACGACGCCAACCTCAACCTGATCGAACAGGCCCGCGGCATGGCTTCAGCCACGCTTGCCCTGCTTGAACGCTAAGAAGGACGCTGAACGATGATTGAAGCCGTCGCAAACGTCGCCGCAAGCGGTTCCACCACCGGCGTGAACATGACATCTGCCTTGGTCGAGACCAAAGAGGTGGCAGGACCGGGCTTTCTCGAAGCTCTTAAAGGAACCGCGATGGACTCGATTCAAGCGGTCAACCAAAGCGAGACCATGGCTTCTGCTGCCATGCATGGCCAAGCCAGCCTTCAAGAGGTTGTTCAGGCTACGGTGAAAGCCGAAGTGGCCGTGGAAACAGCCATCTCGATCCGGAACAAAATGATCGAGAGCTATCAAGAAATCATGCGGATGCCGATCTAATGAGTGAGGCAGACGTCATCCAGATCATTCGCGAGGGCTTTATCACAACCCTCGTGATCTGCGGTCCCCCACTGATCGCGGGCACGATCACGGGCCTTGGCATCGCGCTTTTCCAGGCGCTGACCCAGGTGCAAGAGATGACATTGACCTTCGTGCCTAAGTTCGCAGCGATCTTCGCAACGATTGTCTTCAGCCTGCCAATGACTTTCCAAGCTATCACCAAATATGGTGCATTGGTTGGTGATAAGATCATCCGGTCAGGCGGGCTTGGCTAACCCAAAGCCTGCCAGATCGCCTTTTCGCCGCGATCACTGATCATCACGAGCCGGCTCTCCGGGTCCCTCTTCGCCCAGCGTGACTGCAGGATCAGGTCAAGAACGGCGTGCCCCAAGCCTCCCGCTAGATGATAGCGGCGCATCGACCAATCAAGACACGTCTTGCAAGTCGGACGGCGCGCTTTCATCGCCGCCTCGACATCGAGACCTGCGCTTGCAAAGCGCTCAGCCCCCTCCGTTGTCAGATCAATCTCAGCTGATCCTGTCTCCTTGATCCATCCCTCTTGGGTCCAGTGATCATAAAGCTGCACAGCCAACTCCCCCGCGAGGTGGTCATAGCAAACCCGCGCCCGGCGCATGGCGTTGTCCTTGGGACCGGTGCGAACCCGTCTCCCTGCGCCGCGTTGCGCCACACCCATGAGGGCTTCCAGCGCCAAGGCCACATCCGCGTGGGCCAAACGGAAATAGCGGTGTCGGCCCTGCGCCTCACGCACCAAGAGGCCCGCCTCCACCAATTGGGTCAGGTGTGTCGACGCCGTTGCTTTGGTAACGCCCGCCACCTCCGTGAGCTCGCCCGCCGTCAAAGCTCGGCCATCCAGCAGAGCACAGAGGATATTCGCCCGCGCCGGATCCCCGATCAGGCTGGCCGTTCGTGCGATGTCAGGTCCTTCAAACATAGTTCGATCATAACCAAACCATTCCCGCCGGTCCAGCCGTTAGGATGCTTTGGAACCTGACGGAGAACGCCATGACGAACCCCATCACCTGCGTGATCGAATACGAGATTGAGCCTTGGGCGAAGGAGGCCTTTGTGCACTATGCCAAGCTTTGGGGCCAGGCGATCCCTGCCTGCGGCGCTGATCTCATTGGCTATTTCGCGCCCCATGAGGGATCCGTGACCAAGGGATACGGGATCTATACGCTCGGATCGCTCGCTGATTATGAAGCGTACAAAGAGCGCCTTCGCGCTCATCCGATTGGGCAAGAGGCCTATGGCTTTGCCATGAAAGAGCGCTTCATCCGGCGCGAGGACCGGACGTTCCTGACGCTGGCATCCTCTCCTCACGGAAAAGTCAGTCCATGATCGCGGTGATTTTCGAAGTGGAGCCGCGCGAAGGGAAGCGCGAGGATTATCTCGATATCGCGGCCGCGCTCCG
>CAWUIJ010000130.1:0-7591 GCA_963922235.1 uncultured Parvularcula sp.
AGTGAACGCTATCGGTCGCGAACTCCGCTAACGGATTGCGCCTATCAAGAAAGAGAGGCCCGGCATTCAGCCGGGCCTTTTTTTTGCCGATTACGCTGCAATGGTGATGCTGATGGCTTGACCTGACGGGTCAATTTCCACTGCATAACTGACATTGGAGAGCAGCAACTGGCTCAGCGGCCAGTCCGCGATCGCGAAGGCGGTGTCCGTATTGGGGGTCGTTGGCCCACCGAAGGCCGTCGAGAAAACACTCGCGCCGATGACAGTACCCGACAGCACACTGATTTCCTGATCGCCGATCATGAAGACATTGCCTGCGTCACTGATTTCGCTCGGTGTCCCAACAACAGTGGTGGTTTCGATGGGGTCATCAGCATTGCCGACCACATTGTCATCAGCAGACAGGCTTGCTGTGCCAGCTTCACTCAGTGTCATCGCACCATTGGAACAGGTGGCCGTGTCCTGTCCGCTGAAGAGCTGCACGGTGTCACCGACATCCAGTTCATCGAAGAAACCGGCAATGTCTGTGGCGTTACCTTCGTCGTCATAGAAGCTTGTGAAGGCGCCTACCGACACGGTGACGTCGCCCACGTTGAATCCTTGATTGTTGGCAATGCGTCCTGAAACGGGGCCCATCACACTGCAGGTTCCATCGCTTCCGGCCACCCTTTGAACTTGGGTCCAAATCGTGTTCTGGCTCGTATCGATAGACGCGCGCCCGCGGATCTCATCCCCCACATTGATACGTGTCAGGAATTCAGCTGGCGTCATCAATGTGGTGTCATCTTGGCTGCTTAGGTCACGCACGCGGCTGTCACCCGTCGGTGTGATCTCAACCCCAAGGCGCGTGACAATGGTTCCTGCGGCTGTATCGATCGAGGCCACTTCATCGACGATGGCCACATTGTTGATCGGTTCGACGTCGAACTGGTCAATATCGGGGCGACCATCAGCGCCGATTGTTCCTGAGATGAAGATCCGCCGGCCCACAAACCCTTGGAAGAGGGTAGCATCGTCAAGCGACAGCAAAACTCCGTTGACCAAAATCGTGTTGGGGTTGGACGTGATATCAACAGCTTGGACAAGGCCTTCGATTTCAAATCCGCTACCAGCCGCTGGTGGGTTCGACTCGATCGTCTCCACACGTTCAACTTCCACAGCAATGTAGTTGCCGCTTCCGTCGCGGTCGACCTTGGCCTCGATGAAGTCTCCTTCACTGAGAGTGCTTGCGCTCAACCCATCAAGAAACAGCGTTCCACCATCGATAGCGAAGGTTTCTGCGTTCATGGTGAAGGACGTGAAGTCCGTTGCAACGCTGTCGATAAAGCCTTTGACGTCATACTCATCGCCAATGATGGTGACATCGCCGCCGCGTTCTTCGATTTTATCGATACGTGTAGCGATGATCCCGTCGAGAGTAACGGAACCAGAGACTTCGACAACGAACCAATCAGCAGACGGGCTGGCTGTCCCGTCAAGATCCCGAAAATCGATCACGCTGTCCGCGTTCAAGTCTTCGAAGTCTTCGCCGAGGACCGTGAAGGCATCGACGGTGACCTCTTGCCCCAGGACGGAGAATGTTCCCAGCCCAGGGTCATTCGCATTCGGAGAAAATCCAGAGGCGATTCCGCGAAGATCCACATCGAAGACGATGGTGTTGGCTTCGGCATCACCGTTGCCTGACTGGCTCGCTTCGACTCGAACGATCTGGCCGAGCTTCAAAAGGCTCTGTCCACCTAAGACCGCATTCTGGCCTTCAAACTCAACTGATGTCGTGTCCAGGACTTCAAAACGCCGGCCATTCACGTAAATGCTGCCAAAGCCTGTGATCGCGCCTTGTGCTACGATTTCTGCTGGCGCGTCATCCTCTCCGTAGACAACAATGTCGCCGACCTCTTCGTCCTCAGCACCAAAATCAATCTTGCAAGATGCAAGTGCGACGGTGAGCGCCAGTATGGACGCTGTTCTTGAAATCCTCATGTCTTCGAACTCCCTCGACCATCCCGCGGTTGGTTGAAGGTTCCCGCGCACCTCCAATCGACGGGCGCTATAACATAACGATCTTGCCTTAATACCGCCCTGGAGCTTCGCTTCAGATACATTTCGAATGCGGGCCAGCCCTGTCATCCTTCCGAAACCTTAACGGCTGGCATGCGCGGAACTGAGCCTCATTCCTGTTGGCCTGGTCGCCCAGAAATGCCACGGTAGGTGCCAAAAGACATAAGATCGGTAGGGACCTGAGGAGACAGCCATGGGCTTTGAACCCAACGCGAAGACACTGGAATACAAAGAGCGCCTGGTCGCGTTCATGGACGAGCACGTTTATCCGCGCGAAATTGAACATCGTGAGTTCACGGCGGACCCGGCAAACCTTTGGCAGTATCCGGACTGGTGGGGTGATCTTCAGGCTAAGGCGCGGGAAGCAGGCATCTGGAACTGGTTTTTGCCGTGTGAGTATGGCGAGTGGAGCCCTGGTCTCACCAATCTCGAATTCGCGCCGCTGATGGAAGTGATGGCGCGGGTGTCTTGGGCGCCGGAGCTTTTCAACTGCTCAGCGCCTGACCGAGGGAACATGGAGGTTTTGGCCAAGTACGGCACCAAGGAGCAGCAGGATCAGTGGCTGCATAAATTGCTCAATGCGGAAATTCGTTCAGCCTACTGTATGACAGAGCCGCAGGTGGCATCCTCCGATGCGACCAACATGGAGCTCGAGATCAAGCGCGATGGCGATGACTATGTCCTGAACGGACGAAAGTGGTGGGCCACCGGGGCTGTCAGCCCGAAGTGCAAGATCCTGCTCGTCATGGGCCTTTCCAATCCTGATGCTGAGCGTCACGCACGGCACTCCACGATCCTTGTCCCTAAGGACACACCAGGCGTTTCCATCGTACGCCACCTGCGCGCTTTCGGTGATCTTCACTCCCCAGGCGGTGAGGCGGAGCTCCTCTTTGAAAATGTCCGTGTGCCTGCTTCGAACATGATCCTTGGCGAGGGCCGGGGCTTTGAAATTGCCCAAGGTCGGCTTGGACCTGGACGTTTTCAATACGCCATGACCTTGGTCGGTGTCGCCCAGCGCTCTTTGGAGATGATGAGCGCGCGGGCACATCAGCGCGTCGCGTTCGGCAAGCCCTTGATCAAAAACTCGAGCGTGCAGCACGATATCGCGCGTTCACGCTGCGAGATTGAGCAATGCCGGCTCTTGGTGCTCGAGGCCGCTGATCGGATGGACAAGCAGGGCATCGAAGGGGCAAGGGAATTCATCTCTATGGTGAAAATCGTAGGACCAACAATGGCTGAGAACGTCGTCCATCGCGCGATCCAAGTCTTTGGCGGCATGGGTGTCTGCCAAGATACACCGCTGGCCGAATGGTCTGGTGCCACGCGGATCACGCGCATCGCGGATGGTCCCGACGAGGTGCACATGTCCCAGCTCGGCAAGATGACAGCCAAGCCGTTCTCCAACTTGCCTGTCTGAGGCGTGATGGTGACCACAGATCATTCAAGGCCTTATGCCCTTCGGTTCGTGATCCTTATGTTGGTCGCGAGCCTGCTATCGGCGTGTGGCAGCGACGAGCGCTCAGCGGCTGTGTGCACCACGGATGATCTTTCCGCGCGCGTGGCTGAAGTCACGCTTCCCAGCGGCAAGACCATCGCGATCGATAGCGCCGAAGTGACGAATGCGGAGTTTACAGCATTCGTTGGAGCGACTGGCTATGTCACGCGGGCGGAGCGTGGGCTGCCTGAACCTGAGTATGACGGCTTGCCGGATGAGGCTCGCCGTCCGGGTTCAGCGGTCTTTGTCCCCCCCGACAACGGCGCCGTGCAGCTCAACCCCATGTCGTGGTGGGCCTTTGTGGAGGGCGCCGATTGGCGTCATCCTGATGGTCCGGGATCGACAATCGAGGGCAAGGACAACCACCCGGTGGTTCATATCGCCTATGAGGATGCCGCTGCTTACGCGGCTTGGGTGGGCCGGCGTCTTCCGAATGCGGAGGAGTGGGAATTCGCAGCACGGGGCGGTCTTGAGAACAAGCGTTTTGAGTGGGGTGACCGTGAGATTTCTCGCAAGGACGCCAATTACTGGCAGGGCATCTTCCCGCTCCAGAACACAGGGGAGGACGGTCATCTGGGAACCGCGCCCGTGGGCTGCTTCCCGGCCAACGGCTATGGTCTGCACGACATGAGCGGGAATGTCTGGGAGTGGACAACCACAGAAGTCGGCCGCGGAACACGGCTTCTCAAAGGCGGCTCCTACCTTTGCGCCCACAACTATTGTTCGAACTTCCGCCCGGGGGGTGAGCAGCCCCAAGAGGCGTCGCTCGGCACCAACCACATCGGCTTCCGCACGGTTGCTGATGTGGAATCATGAGGCGGGTTGGTTGGATCACGCTTTTTTGCCACAAGCGTCGGTAAAAGAATTGGGAGGCCCAGATGGCCAGTGATTTCGATGGTCTCGGCGATGTGCCGGACCACCTTGCATTTGATGTGGATGGCCTGATCAAAGGCGCGGGCGACCATGTGCCTGGCCTCAAGAACGGCGTGCAGGTTAAAAAGTTCAAGGGCGGACAATCAAACCCCACATACCTTCTGACAACGGATGAAGGGCGCTACGTGTTGCGCCGCAAGCCGCCTGGAAAGCTGCTGGGATCGGCGCATCAGGTGGGTCGCGAGGCGCGGGTGATGAAGGCGCTTTGGGATACGCCTGTGCCTGTGCCGCAGGTTCTCTTCCACGGCGAAGACCCTGAAATGATCGGCTCTGAGTTCTTTGTCATGGAGTTTCTTGAGGGCCGGATCTTCTGGAACCCTCTCTTGCCGGAACTCGAAAAAGAGGAGCGTACGGAGCTTTATCTCGGCCTGACCGATACCTTGGCCGCGCTTCATCAGGTCGACTACAAAGCTGTGGGTCTTGGTGATTATGGGCCTGAAGGCGGCTATATCGCTCGGCAAATCGCCCGTTGGTCGAAGCAGTATAAGGCGAGCCAAACCCAGGATGTGCAGGCCGTCGAGGAGCTCATCGAGTGGCTACCGAAACATGTGCCTGCCGATGACCAGACGACGCTGACCCATGGCGATTTCCGCCTCGACAACTGTATGATGGCGGCCGATCGTCCGGTTCCGATCGGTCTTATTGATTGGGAACTTTCCACTCTGGGCCATCCGCTGGCGGATTTGACCTATTATCTCCTCAACTGGAAAATGCCGATGTCGCCGGGTGGTGGCCCCAGCTTGACCGGTGTTGATCTTGCGGGTCTGGGTATTCCTGATGAGCAAGCTTTACTAGATCGCTATGCGGAGAAAACGGGTGCCGCCATTCCTGCTGAGCTCGACTTTTACTACGCCTACAATCTGTTTCGGTTGATTGGTATTGTCCAAGGCGTGGTCAAGCGCGCGGAGGATGGCAACGCGTCGAGCGATAAGGCTGGCAGCTATGCCCAAATGATCGTGCCGCTGGCCGATATGGCCAAGCAGTTCGCTGGGATTTAGTTCCGTGGACGTTGTTGAAGCACTCACCTCGCGGAGGTCGGTGCGAGCGTTCCGCGATACGCCCGTCAGTGAAGAGACGGTCCGTCAGATCCTGAGGGATGCCTCTCGTTCGCCTTCGGGCGGTAATCTTCAACCGTGGCGCGTCATTGTCGTCGCGGGCGAAGAGAAAGACGCGATCACCAAGGCGGCCCAGGCCACGTTGTTTGCTAACCCTGCTGGCGAAGAAGGCGAGCATCCGATCTACCCCAAACCCTTAGGCGAGCCATATCGCTCGCGCAGGTTCAAAGTCGGCGAGGACCTCTACGCCTCGATGGGTGTGCCGCGGGAGGATAAGGCCGCGCGGTTTGCTTGGGTGGCCGAGAACTTCACATTTTTCGGCGCGCCGGTTGGCCTTTTCTTCGTCACACGGAAGAGCTTTGGTCACGGCCAGTGGGCTCATATGGGCATGCTGATGCAGTCGATCGCTCTCCGGGCGGAGGCTGAAGGCCTCGGCACGTGCATGCAAGAAGCCTGGGCGATGGTGCGCAACACCCTTCATGGCCATTTTGCGCTTGAGGAGGATGAGCTTCTTTACTGCGGCATGGCGCTCGGTCATCCGGATACGGATGCACCGGTGAACCAGTGGCGCAGTGAGCGCGATCCTCTGGATGCTTGGTCAGAGTTCCGCGGGTTTTAGAGCGTTGTCAGCCAAAATGGATCCGGTTTAGAGGTTCGAAAACGTGACCCAACAAAAAGCGAGAGCGGTTTTGGTGATCAGAAAATCACCGGAACTGTTCTAGCGCTCGGTCAGTTTGAACTCGATCCGGCGGTTGGTGGCGAGACTGACCGGATCACGGCCCTGAACCAGCGGTTGGAACTCACCAAAGCCTGCTGCGACCAGACGGTTCTCTGGCACGCCGCGGCTGGCCAGATATTGCACAACCGAAATCGCTCGCTCTGCCGAGAGGTGCCAGTTCGACGCGAACTGTGCACGGCAGCCAGGGCCGAGCGGCTCTTGGTCTGCATGCCCATCAACCCGCAAGACCCATGCGATCTCTGACGGGATATCGCTGCGAATCTCGTTGAGAACGCTCGCGAGTTTATTGAGTTCAAGCTGACCTTGCGCACTGATGGTCGCTGAACAGCTGCCAAAGAGAATGTCGCTTTCAAAGACAAAGCGGTCACCGACCACCCGAATATCGTCGCGATCGCCGAGGGCTTCGCGCAAGGCTTCGAAGAACCGCGATCGAACCTCGGCGAGCTCTTGCACCTTGCGGGCAAGGGCGGCGTTCAGACGTTGGCTGAGGTTTTCGATTTGCGCTTGCTGCTCGAGATCCTTGGCTTCGGCGGCCTCGAGGGCTTCTTGCAAGCTCGCGAGCTGCTTACGAAGCGCTGCAAGCTGCGCATTCAAGGTGGCGATCTCAGACTTTTGCTCTTCGCTCAGCGCCTTTTCGGCTTCGAGCTCTTCCGCAGACGCTGCCACGGCACTTTCCGCGGTCGAGAGAGCAAGGGTCAGCGCGGCGATGCGCTCTTCACCAGCAGCGATCTCATCTTCGAGCGTGCCAATGCGCAAAGTCAGCTCTTGGTTGCGCCGATCGGCCAGGGAAAGGTCGTCCACCAGCTTGGCGATCTGCGCGCGGAGGGAATTCAGCTCCGTGTCCTTCTGCGTCAGCTCTTCACCAAGATAGAACTGTGCGACCACGAACAGGGACAGCACGACCATCAGGACCAGGATCAGGCTCGACAAACCATCGACAAAGCCTGGCCAAATGGCGGCGTCACCGCCGCGGGAACGGCGACGGGCCATGGTTTAGCGCCCCCTTGGGGACTTGCCCTCGAGGAGGGTGCGGCCGAGCTGGCGGATCTCTTTCTGGACAGCCGTCGTGCCTTCTTCATTGCCGCGAGCGAGCTGCGCCAAAGTGGCTTCAAGCCGGCTGATGGTCCCTTCGAGATCGGCGGAGTAGTTGGCGGAATCGCCACCGCCGCGGGCTGTCGTTGTGTCGGTGATACCAGACAGCCAGTCTTCAAGGTCCGAATAGAAACGGTTTTGGCTTTGGCCTGCCTGGATATCGAGAAGGCCGAGAACCAGGCTGCCGCCAAGACCGAAGAGCGATGAGCTAAACGCCGT
>CAWUIJ010000131.1:0-7587 GCA_963922235.1 uncultured Parvularcula sp.
GCCAAGGATGACGTCGTTTTGGCGCTTCCGCCTCACCGGCTTGCTGGCGTGCTTCCCGAGATTGATGTGCCGCAAGAGGCGTCATCGATCCTAAATGCTCACTTCGTCGTCGGTGCGGAGAACATACCTGCTGATGCGCCGAAGATCCTCGGCACGGTCAGCTCCATGACCCAATGGATTTTTGTCAAAGGCGACATCGTGAGCCTGACGATCAGCGCGGCGGAATATGTCGAGGGCAGCGAGGACCAAGAGGAAGCGCTTTTGGCTCGTCTCTGGACCGAAACGAAGCAGGCGCTCGCTCTCTCTCCTGAACTTAACCATCAGGCGGGGCGCCTCGTTCGCGAGAAGCGCGCGACCTTCCTGCAAACACCTGAAAACGCGGCGCGTCGTCCTAAGCAGACGACTTCGCTGCATAATCTCTTCCTTGCAGGCGACTTCGTCGATACAGGTTTGCCTGCAACCATTGAAAGTGCCGTCCGATCCGGGGAACGGGCCGCGCGTCTTGCCGCGTAAGGGGAACGTCCAGTGTCCATGACTTCAGCCGCTATGCCGATGCGTGATGAGCGCAGCCAGTTGATCAAAGAGCAGGTGGGTAAGCTCTTCGATATGCAACGCGACGATGGCCACCTGGTGTTTGAGCTCGAAGCCGACGCGACCATCCCTTCGGAATATGTGCTGCTTCTGCGCTTTCTCGGTGAGACCCGTCCCGAAGAAGAGGTCGGGATTGGTAACTATCTCCGTCATGAGCAAAAGCCTGATGGCTCTTGGCCGCTTTTCAAAAGCGGCATTGGCGATCTGTCCGCGACGATCAAAGCCTATTGGGCCCTGAAGATCATCGGCGACGATATCGATGCGCCGCATATGCTCAAGGCACGGAACTTCATTCTTTCCCATGGCGGGGCGGCCAAGGCGAACGTCTTTACCCGGTACACCTTGGCGCTCTTTGGGATCATTCCTTGGCACGGCGCACCGTCGATCCCGGTCGAAGTGATGCATCTGCCGAAATGGTTCCCGTTCCACACGTCGAAGATCGCCTATTGGTCGCGGACAGTGATGATCCCGCTGCTCGTCCTTGTGGCGTTAAAGGCGCGCGCGACGGATTGCTCCGTCGGCCTGCGTGAGCTCTTCATCACAGCTCCTGAGGATGAGACCCGGTGGCAGATCAACCCCAACGGATCAGCTGTGGGAAGCGTCTTTCTTGCGCTTGATAAGGTTCTGCATGCTGTCGAAGACAAAATGCCGAAGCCGATCCGTCAGCAGGCGATCAAGCAGGCTGAAGAGTTTGTGATCAGGCACCTTAATGGTGAAGATGGTCTGGGTGCGATCTATCCGGCGATGGCTAACTCCGTCATGATGATGCATGCGCTTGGCTATTCGAAAGACAACGAGCACCTGCAGATCGCGCGGAAGTCGATTGAGCTTCTTCAGGTGAAGCGCGGCGATCAGCTCTACCTTCAGCCCTGCGTGTCGCCAGTTTGGGACACAGGCCTTTCCGCCCACGCTCTGTTGGAAGCGGGCGAGACACAAGATCCGCGGCTTGAGGCGATGCTTGATTGGCTGAAATCGAAGCAGATCCTTGAGCATAAAGGTGACTGGACGGTTCGCCGCCCCAACGTTCGTCCCGGCGGCTGGGCTTTCCAGTATGAGAACCCGGACTACCCTGATGTCGACGACACGGCCGTTGTTGCGATGGCGATGCACCGGCAAGGCGATCCTAAGTACAAAGAGAATATCGATCGCGCGTGTGAATGGATCGAGGGCATGCAGTCTTCGTCGGGTGGTTGGGGCGCGTTTGAGCCGGAGAACGAACACTTTTATCTCAACGCTATTCCGTTTGCTGATCACGGCGCGCTTCTTGATCCGCCCACCGTCGATGTGACCGCACGCTGCGTGGGTTGTCTCGCCCAGGTGGATAAGGTCCGTTATGCGCAGGCCATTCAGTCCGGTCTCGATTATCTCAAGAGCGAGCAAGAGCTGGATGGCTCATGGTTCGGTCGTTGGGGCGCGAACTTTGTCTATGGCACATGGTCGGTGCTCGTCTCTCTCGAGGCCGCCGGTGTGGACATGCGAGAACCTTGGGTCCGCCGGGCGGCGCAATGGCTCAAGAGCCAGCAGCGCGAAGATGGCGGATGGGGTGAGGGTCTTGAGACCTATGAGGACGACCGCAAAGGCTACGCGGTTGGCTCGACAGCGTCGCAAACCGCCTGGGCCCTGATGGGGCTCATGGCTGCTGGCGAAGTGAAATCCGAAGAGGTCGAGCGCGGTGTCAAATGGCTTGCCGAAGCTCCGCGTCAAGAGGATAGCCCGCGCTGGGAAGAAGATCTTTACACGGGCACTGGCTTCCCGAAGGTCTTTTATCTGAAATATCATGGCTATGCCGCGTTCTTCCCGCTCTGGGCGACTGCGCGGTATGAGCGGATGTCGACGGCGAATGACCCGCGCCAAGGCTGGGGCATGTGAGGCTCGGCATCGTTTGCGGCCTTCTTTCCGAAAAGGCCGCCCTTGGATCGGTGGACCATCCGGTGGCGGTGTCCGGTGCCGACGCGCATCGAGCCTATGAGCATGCCATCCGCCTAGCGGATGAGGGCGCTGAGCACTTGGTCTCTGTTGGTTTGGCGGGTTCCTTGGTTCCCAGTCTTC
Source organism: uncultured Parvularcula sp. (assembly GCA_963922235.1). Lineage (GTDB taxonomy): Bacteria > Pseudomonadota > Alphaproteobacteria > Caulobacterales > Parvularculaceae > Parvularcula. Next base: position 2,641 of record CAWUIJ010000131.1, read on the forward strand.
AGCCCGGGGATCTTGTTCTTCCGCACACGGTCATCACAACGGCCGGCGTTGCTTTCAAGGCGGCACCTCTTCAATCCTCAAGTGCAAAAAGCTTCGGTGTTCTTTTTGGATCCGATACGGTGATCACCACCGCTGCGGCGAAGGCCAAGATTGCCGCGACCTTCGAAGCCGCAGTTGTTGATATGGAAAGCCACGCTGTCGCGAGGGCTGCTCTTGAAAAGGGCATACGGTTTTCCGTGATCCGCGCTGTTGCCGATGGCGCCAGCCAGGCTCTCCCTCCGTCAACGGAAGGCGCGGTCCGCGAGGACGGCTCGGTCGATACGATGCAGACACTGGCCAAGCTCGTGCGTCGACCCTTCGACTTGCCTGAATTGATTGCCGTCGGGCAGCAGGCTGCGCGCGGAACCAAGACGCTGCGCCAGCACGCGCCAGCGCTTTTGGCGGACCTCGCCGCGCGCTGAGCTCGTCATTTGATCAGGGCGGTCCGTCTGTCTATCTCTCGGGTTAATCATGACAACGAGGAACGCACGATGACAGATATCCCTTCCACTATGCGCCGGATGATGAGCGAAGCGACGTCCCAGGGGACGCTGGAGCTTCGCCTTGAAGAGGTGGCCACACCCACGCCGAAACCGGGACAGTTCTTGGTGCGGGTCGAGGCGACGCCGATCAACCCATCGGATCTTGGACTCTTCATCGGCTTGGCTGATTACGCCAACGGCACGACCGGCGGAACGGCTGAGCTTCCTACGCTCAGCATGCCGGTTCCTGATTATGCCCGCGGAATGTATGCGACCCGCCTGGATCAGCCTTTGACGGTCGGCAATGAGGGCGCAGGTATTGTCGTCGCCGTTGGATCACCTGATCACGAGGGCATGCTTGGCAAAGCTGTGGCCTTCGCGACGGGCGATCTTTACTCAGAATATTGCATCGTCCCTGTACCAGCAGCGATTCCGTTGCCAGAGGGCGCAACGCCGCGCGACGGCGCCTCCAGCTTTGTTAATCCGATGACGGCGCTTTCGATGACTGAGGTCATGCGCCGCGAAGGACATAAGGCCCTGGTGCACACCGCTGCTGCCTCCAACCTTGGTCAGATGCTCAACAAGATCTGCATCGCGGACGGCATTCCGCTCGTGAACATTGTGCGGAAGGCTGAGCAGGCGGAGATCCTTAAGGAGATCGGTGCGGCGCACGTCGTCAATTCGCAGGATGAGGATTTCTTCCCGCAGCTGGTCGCAGCGATCGAAGAAACAGGCGCCACCCTGGCGTTTGATGCAGTAGGCGGCGGCAGCCTTGCTGGCACCATCATCACAGCGATGGAAGCTGGCCTTGTCCGGAAGATGGATGAATACAGCCGGTACGGATCACCGGTGAAGAAGCAGGTCTATGTCTATGGCCGTCTGGACATGAGCCCGACAACAGTTCCTGCAAGCGTCGGCATGGCCTGGGGCGTCGGCGGTTTCTTGCTGCCGAACTTCCTTGCCACGATCAGTGAAGAAGACCGGATGAAAATGGGCGGCCGCGTGATTGCTGAATTGAAAACCACGTTTGCCAGCCATTACACGGACGAAATCTCGCTGACTGATGTTCTGAAGCCTGAAATGATCGCCAAGTATGACGCGAAGGCAACGGGCACCAAGTTCTTGGTGAACCCCACAGCCTAAGGGTTTGGCGGGCGTCCGGCGCCCGCTCCCCTAACCACAAAAAGGGCCGCTGGAGGTATCTCCAGCGGCCCTCATTTATGGATAGGCGTCTAGGCTTATTCAGCTGGAACGTTGTTGATCAAAGTCTTGGTGCTTGCGCTTGGCGCAGCTTTGTCAGCTTTTTTGGCAGCTTTTTCAGCTTCGAGCTCAGCCATTTTTGCTGCGACGATTTCTTCGTGGATGTCGATAGCTGGACGTGCCGCACGCAGATCGATTTCCGGCGCCATCGGACCTTCGGTCTTGATGCCGTTCATCATGATCGGGAGCATTTTCCAGGGCTTGGAGAAGGCCACGTCAGCTGCCGTCGGCTCGTAACCGCAATGCGCCATGCAGTCGTTGCACTTCTCGTAAGCGCCCGTGCCGTAGCTGTCCCAGTCGGTGTCTTCCATCAGTTCCTTGAACGTCGGAACGTGGCCTTCACCGAGGAGGTAGCAAGGCTTCTGCCAGCCAAATGGGCTGTAGGTCGGCATGCCCCATGGAGTGCATTTGAAGTCTTGGTTGCCGGCGAGGAAGTCGAGATAGAGATCCGAGTGCGTCAGCGTCCATTCGGAGCCGCGCTCGTCACGGATTTTGAACAGCTCACGGAAGTAGTTCTTGGTCTTGGTCCGTGCAAGGAAGCTCTCTTGGTCAGGTGCACGCTCGTAAGCGAAGCCAGGCGACATCGAAACGTTCACGCCGAGTTCAGCGCAGTAGTCGAGGTAATCCGCGAGGTCTTCCGCTGCATATCCGTCGAACACGGTGCAGTTGACGTTGACCTGAAAGCCCTTGTCCTTGGCGGCCTTGATGGCGCTGATGGCCTTTTTGAACACGCCGTCTTGGCAAACCGCTTTGTCGTGCTCTTCTTCCAGGCCATCGAGGTGGACGGAGAAGAACAGGAAATCGCTCGGCTCAAAGAGGTGGAGCTTTTTCTCGAGGAGAAGTGCGTTGGTGCAGAGCGACACGAATTTCTTGCGCTCGACCAGGCCGCGGACAATCTCGCCGATTTCTTTGTGGATCAGCGGCTCACCGCCCGGGATCGCCACCATAGGCGCGCCGCATTCTTCGGCTGCGGCCCAGCACTGCTCAGGTGTCAGGCGTTGGTTCAGGATCGGAGCGGGGTAGTCGATCTTCCCGCAGCCCGCGCAAGCGAGATTGCAGCGGAAAAGCGGCTCAAGCATCATCACCAGCGGATAGCGCTTTTTGCCCATGAGCTTTTGCTTGGCGATGTAAGCGGCAACGGCGGCGGCCTGACGGACGGGAACAGTCATAGGTTCTCTCTTTCGGATCGCTTCGCTGGGATCTTCTTAGCTGACGGGCTCGAGTTCGGACTTCATGGAGGCAAGGCTCTCCGGCAATTTGAACTGAACGTTTTCCGGCGTGCCGTCGAGTGGGCGTTCCGTCACTTCAAACCATTCAGACAGTTGCGCGACGACCTCGCGGATCAGCACTTCAGGGGCTGATGCACCGGCAGTGATGCCCACTTTGGTGACGCCTTCGAACCAGCTGCGGTCGAGCACCTCAGCATCGGCGATAAGGTAAGACGGAAGACCAGCCTGCTCGCCAATTTCCCGCAAGCGGTTGGAATTCGAGCTGTTTTGCGCGCCGACAACAAGCAAGAGTTCGCAGCGCTCGGCGAGGTCGATCACCGCGTTCTGCCGGTTCTGGGTGGCGTAGCAGATGTCCCTCGTGTCCGGTCCGACGATCGATGGGAAGCGCTCTTTCAGCGCTGCAATCACGCCGCGTGTGTCGTTGAGGCTCAGGGTTGTTTGAGTGACGAAAGCGACTTTCTCAGGGTCAGCGACCTCAAGCTTCGCCACGTCTTCTTCGGTCCCGACCACATGGACAGTGCCGTCGATCTGACCGAGCGTCCCGGTGACCTCAGGGTGGCCGACATGGCCGATCAGGATCACATCGTAACCGCGGCCTGCATAGCGGCGGCCTTCTTTGTGGACTTTGGTCACAAGAGGGCAGGTCGCGTCGATCACGTCGAGCTGGCGCATGGCCGAGTTTTCTTCGACCTTCCGCGCCACACCGTGGGCGGAGTAGATCGCGACGGCGCCGACCGGAATTTCGTCGACCTCTTTGACGAACCTTGCACCTTTCGCGCGGAGCGTATCGACGACCCGTTTGTTGTGCACGATCTCGTGGCGCACATAGACCGGTGCGCCGTATTTCTTGAGTGCAAGTTCAACGATATCGATGGCCCGTTCCACGCCTGCGCAAAAACCGCGCGGTGTCGCGAGCAATAATTCCATAGCTGGACGGCTCATCTTGTGCCCCCAAAAATGCTGTCCGTAAGACCGGTTGCGACGTCCTTCATCGCCACGATCGCCTATTCGATGCATTGCAACATTCGTTACCACACAAAAGCGTGACATCGTGAGAAGTTCAAGTGTTCGTTTGATGTCGGAGCGCTCGGCAGCGATGATCTGGTCCCGCACCGGTTCTGCGTGGTAAGGCCCTCAAAAAACGCCGTAAGAGCTTCCCAATATTCCCATCGGAGGACCCGACCATGAGCAACACCGAGAGCCATCCCTCATCCATGACACCTGAGGAGCGTCAGCTTCGAAACGACCTCGCTGCGGCCTATCGTTTGGTGGCTCAATTTGGTTGGGACGATCTGGTCTTCACCCATATCTCCGCGCGGCTCCCGGGCCCTGATCATCACTTTCTGATCAACCCCTACGGGATGCTGTTCGAAGAGATCACAGCGTCGAGCCTGGTGCGGGTCGATATGGACGGGAACAAAATCGACGACAGCCCTTACGATGTGAATCCCGCGGGCTTCACGATCCACTCGGCGGTCCATGCGGCGCGCGAGGACGCGCAATGCGTCATGCACCTGCACACGATCGACGGAACAGCTGTCTCGACAATGTCAGAAGGTCTTCTGCCGCTGAACCAGACGTCTCAACTCGTCGTCGGCGATATTGCTTATCACGACTACGAAGGCGTGGCGTTTGACCACGACGAGCGCCCTCGCCTGCAAGCAGATCTCGGCGACAAGGGCACGATGCTGCTGCGGAACCACGGCACACTGACGGTCGGCGCTACGGTCGCCCAGGCCTTCACGCGGATGTATTTCCTTGAGCGCGCCTGTTCGATGCAGGTGGCCAGCCTCACAGGCGGCCGCGAGCTTTACCCGACCGCGCAAGAGGTGCTCACCAAGAACGAGTTCATCGGCAAGAATGGCCTGGTGCTCAGCGCTGACACGCTGATCTGGCCCGCGCTGATGCGCAAACTTGATCGTGACCAACCGGATTAT
>CAWUIJ010000132.1:0-7514 GCA_963922235.1 uncultured Parvularcula sp.
AGATACTCTTCCATCCGCCCACGCATGGTTTCGGGCATGCGCCGCGGCCGGCCGTCCATGGTGATCACTGCGACCACCACATGGGCAGAGGCGAGAAGCTCCTCGCCCCGCATCACGCGCTGATCAAAGATCATCTTCGCGCCCTTGGCCTCTAAGAGTTCCGTCTCGACAGTAATGATGTTGTCAAGCTTGGCCGGGCGTTTGAACTGGATGTCCATCGACGCCACAGCAAAGGTCGCAGGGTCCTCGTCTTCCATGATCTCAGAGAGGTCTTTGAAGGCCGCGCGCAGCGATTCCGTCCGCCCACGCTCAAAATACTTCACATAATTCGCGTGATAGACGATGCCGGTGACGTCTGTGTCTTCGAAATAGATACGAAAATCGATGCGGTGGACCATCAAAAAAGCTCCGGATCTTGGTTCGGGGCGGTCAGACCCAGATGCTGCCAGGCCTTTTTCGTCAGAACCCGTCCGCGCGGTGTGCGCTGGATAAGGCCTTGCTGCAAGAGATAGGGTTCGATGACGTCCTCAATCGCGTCACGACCCTCAGACAGGCTGGCCGCGAGCGTCTCGACACCCACAGGGCCGCCGCCAAAATTCTCAGCGATCACGGAAAGATAGCGCCGGTCGAGCATATCGAGCCCACGGGCATCGACATCGAGGCGCGCAAGCGCACGGTCCGCGACCTCTTGCGTGATCACGCCTTCGCCTTCGACCATGGCCACATCGCGGACGCGGCGGAGGAGACGACCCGTCACCCGCGGTGTCCCCCGGCTACGGCGCGCGATCTCCATCGCCCCGTCCTCGGAGACCTCTGTGTTGAGTTTCCTAGCGCCGCGGCGAACGATCTTGGTGAGCTCATCGGGCTCATAGAAATCAAGCCGCATGGGAATACCGAACCGGTCGAGCAGCGGCTTGGTCAAAAGCCCCGACCGGGTCGTCGCACCGACAAGGGTGAAGCGCGGCAGCTCGATCTTCACCGACCGCGCCGAGGGGCCTTCGCCGATGATGAGATCGAGGTGATAGTCCTCCATCGCCGGGTACAGAATTTCTTCGACGGCAGGGGTTAGGCGGTGAATCTCATCGATGAAGAGGACATCATGCGCCTCAAGCCCCGTGAGAAGGGCTGCGAGATCGCCGGCTTTCGCAATGACAGGGCCTGAGGTGGCGCGGAACCCCACGCCAAGCTCTGCCGCCACGATCTGCGCAAGCGTGGTCTTCCCTAGCCCTGGCGGACCAAAGAAGAGGACATGGTCCATCGCCTCAGCGCGGGTGCGGGCAGCCTCAATAAAGACGGAGAGATTGTCTTTAACGCTCCGCTGACCGATGAATTCATCCAGCCGCTTGGGCCGCAAGGCGGCGTCGTCATCATGGGGCTGATGATCGCCCGTGGTGATCCGGTCCTCACTCATCGCGGCGCCAAGGCCCTCAAGGCAGCGGTGATGAGGTCTTCGACGGTCTGCCCATCGCCGGATTTGCCAGCCGTCACCGCTTCTCGGGCTGCTGCCTCGTCATAGCCGAGATTCACAAGGGCCGAGACTGCCTCCACCGCCGCGCCGCCTTGGACCGCTTCGGAAGCTGCAGGCTCGACCGTCAGTGGTGCCCGGCCCGCGAAGACGCCGGCCGTTTTGTCTTTGAGTTCAGTGACAATCCGTGTCGCGAGCTTTGGCCCGACCCCTTGCGCGCGCGCGACGGCGGCCTTGTCGCCAAGCGCGATCGCATCGAGAAGCGCGCCGGGATGAAGGACTTGAAGGATCGCGAGCGCCGCCTTCGCGCCCACCCCCTGAACGGTCTGCAAGAGACGAAAGCAGCGCCGCTCGTCCTCGGTCTCAAAGGCAACGAGGCGAATGTAGGTCTCTGCAACAAGCGTTTCGACAGCGACCGAGGCCGCCTCGCCGGTCCGGAATTTGGCGAGCACCCGCGGTGCAGCACCAACTTCATACCCGACGCCGCCCGCCTCAATGATTGCGGTATCAGCGCCAACGCTCAGCACGCGTCCAGAAAGATGTCCAATCACGAGGCGATCGCCAATCTGCCGCTTTTCCGGTGCGCGGCATGGGTGATCGCGATGGCGAGGGCGTCAGCGGCATCGGCGCTCTCCGCCTTGCTGCCCGGCAGAAGCCGCGCGACCATCGCTGCGATCTGGGTTTTGTCCGCATGCCCCGCGCCCACCACCGACTTTTTGATCTGATTGGCAGCATACTCAGCCACCGGAAGGCCGTGACGGGCCGGCGCAAGCAGGCACACACCGCGGGCCTGGCCCAGCTTCAAAGCGGAGCGCGGATTGGTGTTGACGAAGGTCTCTTCCACCGCTGCCTCATCGGGCTGATGCTCCTGAAGCAGCGTATCGAGAGCATCGGAAAGAGCCGACAGGCGCTGCGCCATCTCACCCTTCGTAGCGGTGGCAATCCGTCCGCATGCGATATAGCTGAGGCGCGAACCCTCTGAACGCAAAAGGCCCCATCCGGTAAACCGGAGACCGGGATCAATCCCGAGAATGCGCACGGCCTGGCTCAAATGGCCCTCCTTTGTTCTCCCCTGGTCATCGGACAGGTCGGACAGGAGCGCAAGGCCTGGAAAGGACTAGCGGTCCTCCGCCAGTGTCTTCCCGCCAAGAAGAATGGCCGCTGCGATGAGAAAGGCCCCGCCCAGGCGCTGGATCACAACAGAGGCCCGCGCTTTGAGCTTGCGCGCGAGCCACCCTGCGCTTGCCCCATAGCCCGAAAGAAAGAGGCCATCGATCACGATATAGGTCACGGACAATGCCGCAAACTGCTCCAGGAATGGCCGGTCAGCGTCGATGAACTGGGGGAACAAAGCCGCGAAGAACACGACGGCTTTGGGATTCGCCGCTGAGGTGATGAACCCTTGCGCCCACAAACCGCGAAGCGAAACCGAAGCCTTGCTCGAGGTGCCAAGCTCCATAGAGCCAGACTTTCGCCACATGCGGATACCCATCCAAAGAAGATAGGCCACGCCCAACCCCTTCACGACGGTCATGGCGCCTTGAGAGGCGACGAGGATCGCCGCGAGACCCAATCCCGCTGCCAGCATTTGCAGCGCATTGGCAGTCAGATCTCCCGCGGCCGTGGCCAGCGATGGCCGGAAGCCATGGGCCATGCTGTTCGAGAGCATCAGCAAATGGCTGGGGCCAGGCGTGATCATGAAGGTCAAAACCGTCACGACAAAGACGACCCACATTTCGATATCCATCAGAGGTCTCCTCATGCGCTCTGCATAAGACTAAGCGCCATCCGCCGGGTGGACGACAGAAAAATTTCCGTTTATCGATATCGAGAAGCCAACGACACCGGTAAGGGGCTTAAATGCGCCGCACTATTTTGACTGCCCTTCTGGTTTTTATCACGAGCTGTACCAGCGCAAGTGTCACGACGGGCGCACAGCAACAGCCCGATGAACCAATCTACGTTTTGGTCTTGGGAACATACCATTTCGGGAATCCAGGCCGTGACCTGAACAATGTCGTGGCGGACAGTGTTCTATCGCCAAGACGGCAGAAGGAGCTTGAGGCCCTCAACGACGCGCTCCTGGCTTTTGAGCCCACTGTTGTAGCGGTCGAGGCCAGCACTGCAGCTCCTTACCACGACCCTGATTGGGCGGTGTTCGATGAGGATATGCTCCGCACCGAGCCCAATGAGACTGTACAGGTCGGATACCGCTTGGCACGGGCTGCAAAGATTGATCGGGTTTATGCGATTGACGAGTCGCCAAGTGAGGAAGAGCGCAAGTTGCTCCCCTACGGCTATTTTCCGTACCCACCCCTTGCGGCTTTTGCGGAAGCCACGGGACGTGGAGACGACCTGAAGGTCTTGGCGGATATGAGTGACTTTACCTCAGAATTCGAGCGCGCTCAGCCATCGAAATCCATCCCAGAGCTTTTGATATCGTACAATGATGAAATGAGCGATGAGATTTTTTCGGATTTTTATTGGGACGTCATCACCTTCGGCAAAGGAGAGGAGCAACCTGGTGCCGAACTCGCGGCTTTTTGGTTCCTCCGCAATGCCAAGATCTTCAACAAGCTCACACAAGTGACCGCTCCAGGCGATCGGGTGGTCATTGTTTACGGCGCCGGGCATGGCCCGTGGCTGCGAGAATTGGTCGAGAACACTGACGGTTTTGTTCTCGAATCCGCCGTGCCATATCTCACTGAGGCCGCGCGAACGGCTGCAATCGTTCAGCCATGAGAAACTGTGGGATTATAATCGACCGATCTTCCAACCCAAAATCGATCGAACTCTTTGCGTCGTCACCACCGATAGCCGTCGTCCGCTCAATTGGTTGAGCGTCTTACATGGGGCGTCTTAAGCCGCTCGTCCCGACCGGCACCTTCGACGGCATTCGGCCAATGTCGGCCATGCTGATAGAGGTTTGGGGGTCAGCAGCCTTTTTGCGTGGGTCGCGCAGCAAGTCAGGCGCGCCTGCTTAACGGGTCTTCAGTATACTGCTCTATACGTTCAGGTGAGTGAACGCCTTCACACCGGCTGCGGCGCCGTCGGGGTGGTTCCAGATCGCGCCGGAGACCGCGAGGTAGTCGGCGCCGGCGTCTATGAGCCCCCTCGCCTTGTCCGCAGTGATGCCGCCAATCGCCACCACGGGCACGGTGGCGATCTCTGTCCATTGGGTTAGGAGCTCTGGTGACGCGTGATGGACGACCTCTTTCGTCTCGGTCGGGAAGAAGGCGCCAAAGGCGACATAGTCCGCACCCGCCTCGCCTGCTTCCATCGCGAGGTGAATGCTGTCGTGACAGGTGACGCCAATGTCCTTGTCCGCGCCCAGGAGGGTCCGCGCCTCGGCCACCGATCCGTCGGACTGGCCCAGATGCACGCCATCGGCGCCCGTCTTTGCTGCCAGGTCCGCGCGGTCATTGATCAAGAAACCGGCGCCAGCGGCGCTGAGGATCGGCGCCATGGTGTCTGCCGCGCGCAGCACCTCGTCATCGCTGACATCCTTGAGACGCAGCTGGAGGCACGCCACCGCGCCGTCGCCCGCATCAAGCGCACGTGACAAGACCTCGGCAAAGCTGCCGAGGTCTTCAATCTGAGGAGGGGTGATCAGGTAAAGTGTCTGGTCCGTCATGCAGCCTGCGGCGCGATCAGAGCGAGGAGTCGCTCCTGTGATTGCGCGGCATAAACGGGATCAGGCACGATGTTCAACTCTTCGCGGACTTCACGAAGAGGACGATCGAGAATGGAGATGAAATCGAGCGTCACGAGATCTTTCGACCGGAGGCCCATCTTCTTGCCATTGGCCAGCATCTTGAAGACCGGAAGATCAGGCGCCTCTGACTTGGCACGAAGAGCGCCCATATAGGCAAGGTACTTGATGCCGCGCGATCCGTTGATGCGCGCCGTATAGTTCAGCAGCGCCAGCTCACCGATGCTGTCACGATTGTAGCCCGTGAGGATGTGGTACATGTCGTGGGTCAGGTTCTGGAACCAGATGAACGCCGTGTACTCGGGATAGACCTCTTCCGGTTCTCGTTTGACGATCCCTTTGTCGCGGTAGGATTCAGCGACGCCGTCCGTGCTGAGGCCCTCGCGGTCCATGAAATCAGCATAGGTGCGGCCAACGGTTCCCACAGGAAGCTTGCCCAGGCGATCCCGATCATCGAGTGCGCGCAGAAGGGCTTTCGGGTCGTCATGGGCCAAGAGCTGTCCGTTCGGGCTCTCGTACCAGCGGCGGAACGTCTGGTGCAGGCAGTCACCGTTGAGGTTCACCGAAAAATCGATGACGTGTTCGGTCTCTTCCTTGTTCTTCATCAACCGGAAGAAAGCGAGCAACGCCTTGTCCGGGCGAATCGGAAACGCAGGGGGCAACATCGACTCTTGGACGGCGGGCATAGTTTGATCCTCCGGAGCCTAAGGTGAGGCGGACGCTCAGTTTCGTCCAGTCTATATCCTAGCATCATCGTTATGAAGGACATCTATACAGTCCCCTCCATGAACTATCCGCCAATCTCTTGTGCGACGCACAAAGAAAAAGGGCGCCGCGGAGGCGCCCTTTCAGGTCATACTTAAACAGTTGGAGAGCCGTTTATGCGGCGTTCTCGAGGTCCTTCGACCAGCTGCCTTCTTGCGCCAGGCCGTTCATCCGTGCCCGGTGCGAGAATGCTGCTTGACCAGCAGCGACGTTCTCGGCCTTGCCGCCCCACGCCTTGAGCGCAGACGCCTGAAGCGCACGTCCGTAAGAGTAACTGAGCGCCCAAGGGCGTCCGGCCGAGGACATCGTGTTCATGACGTGGAGATGCTCGGATGCTTCCACCTCTGACTGACCGCCGGAGAGGAAAACGATGCCCGGCACAGCTGTTGGCACAGCGTTTTGGAAGCACTTGACGGTCTTCTCCGCTACTTCTTCCGCACTCGCCTGTTTGTCAGACTTTTTGCCTGCGATGACCATGTTCGGCTTGAGGATCGTACCTTCAAGCGCGACGCCCGCATCATGAAGCTCTTCATAAAGAAGATGCAAGCCCGCGAGGGTCACATCATAGCAGCGGTCGATGTCGTGGTCGCCATCCATCAGAACCTCTGGTTCAACGATCGGCACAATGCGTTGCTCCTGACACAGAGCAGCATAGCGCGCGAGCGCGTGCATGTTGGCTTTAAGGCAGCCTTTGCTTGGCATGGAGAGTTCACCGCCGCGGCCAATGTCGATCACCGCACGCCATTTCGCAAAACGCGCGCCCAGCTCGTGATATTCAGCAAGACGTGCCCGCAGACCGTCAAGGCCCTCGGTCACTTTCTCGCCGTCAAAATGGGCAAGATCCTGCGCGCCCTTGTCGACCTTGATACCAGGGATCGAGCCCGCGTCTTGGATAAGCTTGACCAGCGGCGTACCGTCAACGGCCTTTTGGCGGATCGTCTCATCAAAGAGGATCACACCAGAAATGCGCTCCTTCATGGCCTCTTCCGTGCGGAAGAGCATCTCGCGGTAATCGCGGCGGTGCTCTTCGACATTGTCGATGCCGATGGAGTCAAAGCGCTTGCCGATCGTCCCCGTTGATTCGTCCGCAGCCAGAATGCCTTTACCCGGCGCGACCATCGCCACGGCGATGCCATTCAGTTCCTCTAAGAGTTTAGCGTCCATCATTCGTTCCCAATTTCGTCTTTACGAGGACGACACAAGAGCAGCCACACCGGGTAGCTCTTTGCCTTCCATCCATTCAAGAAATGCGCCGCCTGCCGTCGACACATAGGTGAAGTCTTCCGTCACGTCCGCCAGCGCCAACGCTGCGACCGTGTCCCCGCCCCCGGCAACCGAGACGAGTTTGCCTTCGGTGCTCAATTTGCCTGCATATTTTGCAAGTTCGACCGTGCCTGTGTGGAAAGGCTCTGTCTCGAACGCACCGAGCGGGCCGTTCCAGACGAGCGTTTTGCAGGCCTCAAGTGCTGCTGCGTAGCTGTCGACACTGGCCGGTCCGAGGTCGAGAACCATCTCCTGGGCGCCGACCTCATCCGCTGCGCGCACGGCGCTTTCCGCGCCAGCTTTGAACTC
>CAWUIJ010000133.1:0-7410 GCA_963922235.1 uncultured Parvularcula sp.
CCGGCTTCAATCATCTTCTTTGCGAGAAGATAAGTGGCTTCTGCGTTACCAAAGCCTGCATCAATGTCGGCGATGATCGGAACAACGTGGGTTTCGTAGTTGTCGACAGCGTCGAGAAGCTCTTTCTCTTTTGCGGCGTCGCCAGCTTCACGTGCAGCGTCGATCTCGCGGAACATCATGCCGAGTTCGCGCGCGTCCGCTTGCTTGAGGAACGTGTAGAGCTCTTCGATCAACGCGGGCACGGAGGTTTTTTCGTGCATGGACTGGTCAGGGAGTGGTCCGAACTCAGAACGCAGAGCAGCAACCATCCAACCCGAGAGGTAGAGGTAGCGGCGCTTGGTCGAGCCGAAATGCTTCTTGATCGAAATCATCTTCTGCTGACCGACAAAACCGTGCCAGCAGCCCAGCGACTGCGTGTAATTCGCTGGGTCAGCGTCGTAGGCCGCCATGTCTTCGCGCATGATTTTCGCGGTATAGCGAGCAATATCGAGACCTGTGCGGAACCGGTTTTGCGCGCGCATCCGCGCAACGCTCTCGGCAGAAATGCCGTTCCAGGTTCCATCATAGCTCATGATGAGCTGCGAAACTTGATTGATGTCAGACTGATAACTCATGGAATGTCCTTAGAATGGCTGGCCCGCGAAAGGCTGGCCTAGCGCAATCGCGATAACGACTCGTTGGCAGGACTGGAACCATTTTCGAGTAAGGAAGTACAGCTTTACAAGCATGGCTTGTCATCTTGTAAAGTTGTTGTATTGTCGGGCATGCCAAGCCATTCGAGCCGAGATCGCGCTGCCTATATCGGGCCCAGGCTCCGTCGTTTGCGGCGGGAGCTGGCCCTGACGCAGGCGGCCATGGCGGAGGATCTCGAGGTCTCTCCCTCTTATGTGGCGTTGATGGAGCGTAATCAGCGGCCGGTGACGGCGGAGATGCTGTTGCGCCTAGCCTCCACTTACGCCGTGGACATCGCAGACTTTGCGGGAGGTGGCGCGAATGATCTTTCAGATCGCCTGAACGACGTGCTCCGTGATCCGATGTTCACGGATATCGATCTTGGCAGCACAGACGCAGCCGACGTGGCGGGCGGATATCCAGGCATTGCCGATGCGATCTTGCGGTTGCACGCTGCGTATCGTGAAGGGGAGTTGGCCCTTGCCGAGCGGACGAAGCAAGCGCCTTCGGGCCCGGATCCTGTAGCGGAGGCGCGCTATTTCCTAGGTGCACGGAAGAATTTCTTTCCCTCGGTCGATGATCATGCGGAGCGGCTTGCCGCACTGGCAACAGACAATGGTGGCCTCACGGCTCATTTTAAAAAGACGCAAGGGTTCGAGGTTCGCTTGCTGCCCCGGGATGTGATGGCGGGTGCGATCCGCCGTCTCGACCATCACCGCCGCGAGCTCGTGCTTGACGAAACCTTAGATGGCGCGACCCGCCGATTCCAGGTTGCGTTGCAGTTGGCCTATATTCAGCTCAGCGATGCAATCGAGGCGACCTTGGCTGAAGGGGCTTTCCAGAGTGAGAACGGGCGGCGGCTAGCACGCAGGGCGCTCGCCAACTATGCGGCCGCGGCAATTATTATGCCCTATCGGGAATTTCAGCAGACTGCAGAAGAGCGCCGCTATGATATCGAGGCGCTCTCTCGCCGGTTTGGTACCAGCTTTGAGCAAACGGCACACCGACTCACGACCCTGCAAAAGCATGGGCAGGAAGGGGTGCCGTTCTTTTTCATTAGGGTCGACGCCGCCGGCAATATCTCCAAGCGATTGGATGGCGCAGGCTTTCCTTTTGCTCGGCATGGTGGGTCTTGCCCGCTATGGTCCGTGCATCATGCCTTCCGTACACCGCGTCAGATCGTCCCGGAATGGCTCGAGTTGCCGGGAGGCGAGCGGTTCTTCTCCGTGGCGCGAACCGTGACGGCGGGTGGAGGGGCCTATGGTGCACCGAGAGCCGAACGGGCGATCGCGCTGGCTTGTGCCGAAGAGCACGCCAAAAAGCTCATCTATACGGATGATCCTGGCTTGGCGCCTTCGAGGCCGACCCCCATCGGCGTCACATGCCGTCTGTGTCACCGCACGGGCTGCGCGGCCCGGGCAGAGCCGCCCATTGGTAGGCCAGTGGCAGAAGACATGTTTCGGCGGCCCGTGGCGCCTTTTGCGTTTACGGACGAATAAGCGATCAGTGCACCATGAAGACGGGCAGGGGCGGGTTCCTCATCAGGCGCATGGTCAATCCGCCAAACATCGACTCGCGCCACCGCGGCTGTGAGTAAGCACCGATCACCAGAAGGTCGAAATTGCCATTTTGAGCTTCATCGATGATCTGTTGATCTGTGTGCTTCTCAGCAGGGACGTCTCGGCCTTCTGCATTGATACCTTTATGCCGGAGGATCATCGCGACCTCTTCTGCAGAAGGGCGATGATCGTTCTTGAGGCCTGCGGACAAGATGCTGACGTGTTCTGCGCGCTCAAGGAACGGCATCGCGGCGCTCAGTGCGCGCTTTGCCTCGACGGTTCCGTTCCATCCGACCAAGACCTTTTTCGCTTCTTCGAACCCTCTTTCAGCAGGAACGTTGAGGAGGGGGACCCCAGATTTCACGAGGAGATCCGCACGCACATTAGCGGTCAGTGGCTCGGACTCCTTTTCTGATCGACAGAGTAAGGAAAGATCAGCAGTCCTAGCCATATTGCCAAACTCCGTGAACGGGTCAGCCAATCTCAAGGTCCAAGAAGCAGTGACACCGTCTTTGTGATGTAGTTCGTCAGCATCAATGACTTGGATATCATTGTCCGTGCAGAAAGAGTGGAACACTTCGCCCAGCCGCTCAGACTGCTCTTGTGCCTCTTTCTCAATTGCTCGGATGGTGCTCGCTTGCCAATAGGCAAGAGCGACGTCATTTGCAGGGTAGCGCTGTTCGATGTGGCACACGGAAAGATGGCCATTGCGCTCTTTTACGAGGTTGAATGCTGCCTTGAGGCTGTGGGTGAGATTGGCCTCGTCGATCGCGGGCACAAAGATATAGTCGAGGGTCATGGCATGATCCTTCCTGAGTGTGCGCTGATGCTATCAGCGCACAGATCACGGATCTTTGATTTGCCTCAGACTCTGTTGCGGTTGCTGGACGGAGGGTTACCAATCGATGCCGACAGAAATGTAGGCCGTGCCGATGGTGGTTTCTTCACCAAATGAGCCGTTGAAGCCTGTTGTGAAGCGCATGAAACCGTTCCTGTAGGTCAGGTCGCCGCCGACATAATAGCCGGTCTCTTCCTTATCCATTTCCAATGTGAAGGCCTCACCCTCTCCGAAGCGATAGGTTCCGAGAAGAGGATCTCCTTGAAGCTCTTGGCTGAAGCCAGCGGACAGGGAATAACGTGTTTCGGCGTTCACAGGGCCGGCGGCATTGATCGCTGTAAAGTCGTTTCGGCCCCGATGCTCTTTTAGCCAGCCGATGTTCAGTCCACTGTTAACGCGTAGAGAATCCGCATCTCGATCTTCTGCTGTGATGGCGACGCTATCGTCGAGATTGGCTTCTGTATAACCATCTTCTTCAATGCTGAGATAATCGACAGAGACGGTTGGAATGATGTCGAACCGGCCGAGCTTAGCAAAGTACTGCAGCCGTCCATTGCCCGAGATTTGCGTGCCATCCCACGAGGCTTCGAAATCACGGCGTTGATCTTCAAACGCGATGTTTCGGTCGCTATCGGACGAGGCCCATCCGTATCCAAAACGACCATCAAGCGCGAAGCGTCCGAGGGATTTTGCTCCGTAGACATCGAGAGTGGTGGTCGTGCGAGTGATAGGGAAGTCGTCACCCAGCTTTTCTTCGAATTGTGTTGAGGC
Organism: uncultured Parvularcula sp.; assembly: GCA_963922235.1. Taxonomy (GTDB): domain Bacteria; phylum Pseudomonadota; class Alphaproteobacteria; order Caulobacterales; family Parvularculaceae; genus Parvularcula. Next base: position 3,841 of record CAWUIJ010000133.1, read on the forward strand.
AAGCGAGGCCGCCACGCCGAGCACATCGAGGCCAGGCACCTTTCGATCAGCACCGAGCGCGATCACATAGCCATAGCCATTAAAGCCATCTGAGCCTCGCCCTTCTGACCGATTGACAAAAAACAGCTCTTGCTTGATCCAAGCTTGCCGTGGGCCAAGCTTGAGGCTCTCGCCTTCAAGCATCGTTCGGTGGCGGAGGATCGAAGTCAGTGTGTTGCTGTGCGCTCTGGCGGCGGTTATTGCCATGTCCAAGGGCTCAGGCGTCAACTGACCATAGAGATCGAAGAAGTCCTCTTCAGTCGTGGCCGCATAGACCGCGTTGCTGAGATCTTCGTCGACCGCGATAGCTTCCAGGGCAGGATCGAAAGCGGCAGCCTGGCCTGACGATATGCCGACCTCTTCAGCTGTTCGCCTTCTCCGGCGCAGAATGAGAGAGTTGGCGTCGTCGGGGTCAACCAATAGCGTTTCTTCAACAAGGAAAGAGCTGTTGGCGTCTGCATCAACGTCAAGGCTCGCCGGATCGATGTTGAGCGTCCCAGCAGTGATCAAGCGGTTCTCAATCGTTCCTGAAAAACCCTCGATCGATGAGAAGCCCAGGTTGGATGTGTCATCGATCGTCACGGTCCCCAAAACCTGAAGTCTCGCGACGTCGTCATCCTCAGCCGTCAGAGCAAATTCTAATGTACCGTTATTGGCGACGCTGATATCTGTGACCGTCACTTGTTGTTCATTTGTCAGGGTGAACGTCGAGTTATCAATCGAGACCGTTAGGTCATCCGCATTCTGAAGAGTGCCGGACCAAGTGGAAAGCCCTGATACTTCAAAAATGTCAGACCCCGCGCCGAAATCGATATCGCCGGTCCATGAGACTTCTTCGGTCAAACGGAAGGTATCATTACCTCCGCCAAGGGATGAATTGCCCTCACCAACGAAGTCTGCCAGCTCCACGGTGTCGTTGCCTGAGCCGACGGTGATGTCCCCGCTATACGCTGACCCGCCCGAGAAACGGATGAGGTTGTTGCCTTCACCAAGGAGTAAGTCCCCGGCCACAGCGCCAGCATCGGACAAAAAGCTGTCATCACCCGAGCCGGTCAGAACATCGCCGATTATGAAACCGAAATTCTCGATGTCTTCTTCTTCCGGATCAAAGGCGTCAGGAGTGGTGTTGTTGATTGTGACGCCCGACGTGTTGGCGGAAAGATCCAACGCGATCGTGACGAGTGTGTCGTCCTCGTCGTCTTCCTGTGCTGCGCGTAAGAGCCCGCTGTTGGTGAACGTCGTCACGGTACCGCTTAAATCTCTAAACGCGACAGCTTCGCCTCCTTCGGCGCTGGCGTTCAAGATGCCGTTCGCGTCGTCATTGATGACTGTTGGCAGCGTAACGTCTTCGCCGATCAGGACAGCCGTCGCATTGCCAGCGCCGTTCACAGTCGCGTTGATGTCTTGCTCAGTCCGAAATTCAGGGATGTTGCTTGTGCCAGTGATGATCATGGCGGTGGCGTTTGCTTCAAACGACGTGGCGCTAATGTCACCGCTGTTTCGGAGGCCTGAGGTCGCATTGACATTCTGAATGCGGACGGTCTCTACTTCAATGCCGTCATACAGGCCGCTCGCTGTCAAGCGTCCCCGATTGATGATGCTCCAGTCACCATAATCAGCAGCAAGACCTTCTTCAAAGGCTAGGGTGCCGACGTTGCTCACGCTGCTCTCATTGCCGATCAGAAGTGCGTTACCGCTCCCGAATACCGTAACAATGGCGTCGCCAGACTGACCCGGCTCAGCTTCTGAGTCCTCATCAAGGCTTTCTGCCAAATCGATGGTGCCGTTGATCAGAATACCGCCGCCTACATCTCCAAGCACGGAGATTGCGTTTCCTGAAACGAGGGTTTCCTGAAGATCGTTGTTGTCGTCCTCAGGGTCGACCTCTTCATCGACTTCCACATCACGGAGCGTATCGGTGAACCCAGTGACTTGAACTGTGCCCCCGAAGGTGAAGGCACCGCCGATATCGCCGTCGACGGTCAGGCCGTCGGCTTCCACGCCGACCACGGTGATGCTGCTGTCCTGCCCGAAGGTCACATCGCCAGTCACGTTAGAAAGCCCGACGCCTTTGGACTGATCACCGAGAAGAACGATGTCGCCATCTTGGAGATAGTTGCCGATCAAATCACCTTCGAAGACCAAACCGCCACCGTTGCTGGCTTCGATGTCTATCAATGTCGACTGGTCGAGCGTCACATCACCCGTAATGGAGCTGCCTGCGCCAAGAAAGATTCCATATCGGTTTGCAGGGAAGTCGACAGGAACTTCGTTCTCGACCTCGAGGGAGCTATCGAGAGTGATGGTGTTGTTAACGGTTAGGTTCAGTGTTCGATCACCAACGACCCGGATACCAGCGACATCTGCCCCGTCACCCTCCACCGTGATGGTTCCTTCGACGATCACATCGGAGTCGGTGTCCACGGTGAGGGCGTCTTGGTCCGTGACGGTGATCGATCCACCGCTCGAAATGGTGAAGCTGCCTGAGCTCGGTGTCGACTGGGGTTCCGTCAAATCATTCGTGATATCAACGTCTTGCGCTAACGCGCTGCTGCCGCCTGCGACCAGGGCTGCAGCTGCGCAGCTTAGCATGAACCGTTGTGTCACCATCTTGACGCGTCTCCTTGGAAGAGGCTGAACCTTCAAATTGTCACCGCGCGATGGGTGGGTGATGTGCCCGCCTCAGGCCCTCGTTTGTGCTTCCACGACATGTGTTTGCGGTCGCCTAGCCCATTGAAGACGACCTTGCACCGCAATTGATAGCGTCACGATAGATACATCGACGTGAAGACTATGAAAGTTTGTATCAGTTTGATGGTCGAGGGCCGGCGGTCGCTGGTGAGAGTTCCGAACATTCTCGCCTCAAAGAGGTGAGCAGTCTTGGGCTGGCTTGGGGAGGAACGGGATCGGTTTTCGGTCGTCATCCGGCTCGCCGCGACCTGGACATAGGGGAGGGGGGCACCAAACGTTCCAATGCGGTGGTGATTCGTTGCGCTCGCTGAGCTTGTGAAAGTGCGCTTTGATCTGGCTCGTATGCCAATTGCGCGAAAATCAAAAAGCGCAAGGTTCATCAGTCAATTGGTGGTGCGGGGAGGGCGGACGATCATTCAATACTTCGATGAGCCGCTTGCGAACAATATACCATATCACTCAAGCGATTGAGTGTGGGGGCATTCGGTCTTTCCGCTTAAGTTTGGCCAAGATAATCTGAGCGAAAAACCTTCCATGCCGGATTCGCATCATGCGTCCTGCGAACACCAGAACCGTAAGCGTATATTTTAGCGCGCTTACGTGTCCTGCTCGTTAGGCGGCCGAAAAGTGAATAGTTGCCGCAGCATTCGCACTAGCGGCATGACTGGTTGGCGCTACACTCACAACTCACGAGGGAATCGTGGATCGAAGAACGCGTGTTGGGGATGCCAATCGATCCGCTGTTGATCAAACGGGAGAGCTTTCAAAGCTTCGGTGTGAGGTAATCTAGGGCGCCCATATTGGGCGATGGTTTGCGCCTTTAATCATAGTGCTGAAAGA
>CAWUIJ010000134.1:0-7382 GCA_963922235.1 uncultured Parvularcula sp.
AAATCGAGATGGGTCGTCGCGTCAGGACCAATGCCGCGCTCAACCGACGAGTGGCTAATGTCCCGTTCATGCCAAAGGGCGACATTCTCCATGGCTGGAACCACGGCTGATCGCACAAGCCGTGCGAGGCCAGTAAGGTTTTCTGTGAGTACCGGGTTGCGCTTATGCGGCATCGCCGATGAACCCTTTTGGCCTTTGGAGAAGAATTCCTCGGCCTCAAGAACTTCCGTCCGCTGCATATGGCGAACCTCTGTCGCTAGGCGCTCAATGGATGAAGCGATCACGCCAAGGGTTGCGAAGAAGGCGGCGTGGCGGTCGCGAGGGATCACTTGCGTGGAAACAGGCTCTGGCTTGAGCCCGAGTTTCTCGGCCACATAAACTTCGACCTCAGGGCTCACATTGGCGAAGGTGCCGACAGCGCCGGATAGCGCGCAGGTGGCGATTTCTTCGCGCGCTGTTTTCAGCCGCGTAAGGCCCCGATCAAACTCCGCATAGAAACCAGCAAGCTTCACGCCGAACGTTGTCGGTTCAGCGTGAATCCCGTGACTGCGGCCGATGGTGAGGGTGTGCTTGTGCTCTTCGGCACGTTTTTTAAGCGCGGCAAGAACGCGTTCCATGCCCTCGATCAGCATGTCCGATGCACGGGCCAACTGAACGGAAAGGGTGGTGTCCAGAATATCGGAGCTGGTCAGGCCCTGGTGAACAAAGCGGGCTTCGTCGCCCACATGCTCAGCAAGGTGTGTGAGGAATGCGATAACATCGTGCTTGGTCTCGGCCTCGATCTCGTGGATGCGTTCAACTGAAAATTCAGCCTTCGAACCTTTTTCCCAAACAACCTCTGCCGCTTCTTTCGGAATCACCCCAATCTTCGCCATCGCCTCGGCTGCGTAAGCTTCGATTTCGAACCAGATGCGAAACTTGGTCGCGTCGCTCCACAACTCGATCATCGGAGGGCGGGCATAGCGAGGGATCATAGCGAGGTCCTTGTCATGAAGGGCAGGTACTTCCAAAGACGAAGCGAATGAACCCAAAGGTCAAAACGATCAAGTACGACTGCATCAAATGCCCCGCCTATTGCTGTTCTTACGAGCATATTCCTTGTGATGACGATGATCAAAAGCGTCTCGCCAAGCACTTTGGGCTGACCAAAAAAGAGGCCAAAGCGCGCTTCACCAAAAAGGGCGATGAAGATAGCCCCCGGGTGCTGCGTCACAAATGGGACGAGCACTTTGGTTCTGTTTGCCGGTTTCTCGATAGCGAGACCCGCGGCTGCACGATTTATGATGCGCGGCCCGAGATCTGCCGCGACTTCCCCACGCAAAAACGCTGCGGTTACTACGACTTCCTGATGTTCGAACGCGAAGTGCAGGAAGACGATGAATGGGTCGCCACCACGCGCAGTTAGCGCTTGTGGTTATTCCAGTCGTCGTACCGCGCGTAGATGACGAAAATCGCTGCTAAAACTGCGATGACACCAGCGACGATGATCACGGCCTCGCTGGTGCTTTCGGCACGGATCGCTGAAAGGAACGCTGGCACGCGGTCCACGTCGCCTGCTTCGACAGCAGCCCGAAGTTCTTTCAGCTCAACGCCGAGATCGACGGCTTTCTGAGCGAGCTCTTCGGGCGTTGCGTCTTCAAGCTCGGTGAGATCAATGTTGGCAAAAGGGTCGTCGGCCGTTGCCGCCGGATCTTCGGTTGTTTCGTCCGGTGTCGTGGTCTCGGCCGTCGAAGCGTCCTCCGAGCTGCTGCTCTCCTCCTCATCGAGGATCGCGGCACTTGCGGCTGCCACGCCGGCGCCGCCGGCAACTGTTGAACCGCTCATGGTCCGCGAGCCAGTAAGGTTGTCCCGGCGAGGCGAGTTTTCTTCGACTGTGTTGCCGCGAACTTGATTCGAGTCGGCTTCTGTCAGGTCACCGCCGCCATAGCCTTGGAGGAAGAGGTCAGCTTCGGCCTCGCGGCGGCGTTTGAGGCCAGACACAACCTGGCCGCCCGCTTTGTTCCACCACTGCATGGCTTCCGCGCAGCCGACATAGTCTTTTTGGTTCAAGCGTTTGATGAAGGTTGAGCCCTTCATCCCGTTGACACCGATATTGTAAGTGATGGAAACCAACGCATCGAACATGTTCTGCGTGATATCGACCTTCACCGCCTTGCTGACAGCGTTCTCGTACTGGCCGAGGTCGTTGCGAAGAATGTCTTCCGCTTCGTCTTCAGTGATGGTGAGGCCCGGGGTCACCTCAGGCGGACCAGCGTGGTCCGTATGGCCGTAACCAATGGTCCAAACGCCCACAATATCTTGATAAGCCTCAAGTTCGAGACCCTCAAAATCCTTGATTAAAGCCAGTCCGTTTTGCGCAATCCGCATGGTCATCCCCATCAACCCACAATAGCCTAGCACGGCGATCGACTTTGATCATCCTTTTAACCAGACTTGAAGTACGAAACGCGACAAGATCCACCTCGATCTCCAAGCGGTTGTTCTGAGCGAGCGAGGTCGTTAATGGCTGCCCCAATCGCGTATTCGTGAAGACACGCGAAGTGAGCAGGGTAAGGAATGCGGGAGGTGACCGTGGCTATCGCGGAAACAGAGGACTACCGCCCGGGCGATGATGAGCCGTTCATGAACGAACGGCAGCTCGAGTATTTTCGTCGTAAGCTTCTCGATTGGAAAGCTGACATCCTTCAACAGAGCCGGGACACGCTGGCTGAAATGAAGGACGCGACGCTCCACGCTCCCGATCCGACAGATCGCGCGTCGTCAGAAACCGACCATGCTTTAGAGCTTCGGACACGCGATCGGCAGCGCAAGCTGATTGCCAAGATCGACTCAGCCATTCGCCGAATAGACGAGGGCGAGTACGGTTATTGTTCCGAGACCGGCGACCCGATCTCGCTGCAGCGCCTGGAGGCACGACCAACGGCGACCCTGTCGCTTGAGGCACAGGAGCGGCACGAACGGCGCGAGAAAGTGCATCGCGACGACTGAATCAGCGCATAGGGTGTGCTGAGAGCAATTTTTGGGGTGAAGGAGGAGGCCAGCATGCCATTTCAACTGATGCGGATTGTCGTCTTGGGATTGATCAGCGCGGGCTTTTTGAGCGCGTGTGTGTTTGGCGGCGGACTTGAAAAGGCCCCGAGTGAGGGCGTCGATGCTGATTTCCTCGCCTCCCAAGAATACCCCGATTACAAAATTGGTGCTTACGACGACCTTCAGATTTTCGTTTGGCGAGCTCCCGAGCTTTCGACCCAAGTGAGCGTTCGCCCTGATGGCAGGATTTCCACGCCGCTGGTTGAAGACATGACAGCTGCAGGAAAATCACCTGCCCAGCTCGCCTCTGATCTTGAGGGCGCACTCGCTCAATATGTCCGCACACCACAGGTGACGGTCATTGTTAGCGGTTTTTCTTCGACCTTTGATCAGCAGGTTCGCGTACTCGGCGAGGCTCAACAACCCAGCGCAATCCCTTACCAAGTCGGCATGACCACGCTCGACGTGATGATTGCTGTGGGCGGACTAACGGAGTTCGCGGCGGGCAATCGCGCGAAACTGATCCGCGGCCGTGGTGCTGATAAGAAAACCTATCGTCTCCGTCTTGGGGATCTTCTTCGCTCAGGTGACGTCAGCGCTGACGTGCCTCTGCAGCCGGGGGACGTGATTTTGATTCCGGAATCGGTGTTTTGATCACGCTCAGGGGCCTCTCATCCCGAGGGGAAGGTGCGCGCATGAAAAACATTTGGATGATGTCGGCAGCGACTTTGGCTGTCGTGCTGCCTGGCCAAGCTTTGGCCCAAGGCTTTAGCGAAAATGTCTTGGCACCGCCCATTCGGCCCATTATCACCCATCAATGGGCAGTGACCGCGTCCTACAACTATTCTGACAATTACGCGCGTTTCGACGACGGCCTCTACGAGCGCCGGTTTCTCGACGACGGTGGTAACCTCATCCTGACCTCCGACATAGAAGGAAATGTTGTTCCTGTCGCTGACACCGTCGACATTGATCCTGTGGATAACCATTTCCTCAGCACGACGTTGAGCGGGCAGTCGATCCTTCAGCGCAAAAGACTTCAAGCTGTTGTTCAAGGCTCGATGGTGGTCGGGACGTATTTCGACGATGTGGAAGTCGACGAGCGTTATGGCGACCAGGCCAACACGGACCTTCCTGGCTTTGCAGTTGATGATGGTTTCACAGGAACCATCGGCACACGGAATTTTGACCAGACGTTTTATGATCCCAATCTTAGTGCTTTTGCTTCCTACGATGTCTGGAACAACAATCTCTTTTTTGAGGCGGGCGCTTTCGTTCAAGAGCAAGCGATCTTTGCGGGCAATGAGTTAACCGCCGTCGCGCCGGGTCAAGACACCAATGAAGCGGTTTTGGTCGGTGTCTTCGCAAGCCCGGTCTATCTGGCGCGGTTTAATCAGGGTCAAGAGATTGAACTTCGCTACCGCAATTCGTCGATCTTTGTGGTTGAGGAGACCATCGACGGGGAAGAGTTTTCGGGCCAATCGACCGTCAATGACAGCATCAGCAACGAGGTTCTGGCTGCTTACACGACAGGCAGCTTGTTTGGGCCTCTCGAAGTTCAGATCGCTGGCTTTGCAAGACGCTTCGAAGAAGAAAACTCTGACGTCTTTGCCTCGCAAACGTTGGAGCAAGCATCAGGGTCGGTCGCGCTTTTTTGGCAGTTGTTCTCCAATTTCACCCTCGATGGTGAAGTCGGATACGACGAGATCGATAATGAGATCGCTGATCCCGAAGGAACGGAAGTTGATCCTGATAGCGTTGGCGAGCCTGAAGGGAACGAAATTTCAGGTGTCTATTACCGTTTGGGTTTCAGCTATAGTCCTAACCGCCGCCTGGCTTTGAACGCAGGTGTAGGTGAGCGATACAATGGGACCCAAATTGATGGTTCTCTGAGCTATGATATCACGCCCCGCCTTCGGTTGCAGGGAGACGTGGCGCGGGTTCTGTCATCGAGCTTGCAAGATCAGCAGGCGAACAATGTCTTTCGCAACACACAGAGCCTCTCGCTGATTGGAGAGACGGCTCAGCGTGCATCGGATCTCAGCCCCAACGAAATTGCCAGCCGCGTGAATTTCGCCGTCTCTGACTTGCAGTCAGTGACCTTTGCAGGCGGTACGGGTCGTCCTTCAACGCGTGTGCAGCTTGGATTGGTCGGGCAGTACGGCCGCACGAGCTTTACCCTTCAGGGACAAGCGCGCCGGGATGATGATAGCGAAGACGGCGTCAACAATCGGGGCAATGACCAAACACGCGTGTCGGGGTCTGTCCGGCGGCAAATCTCCCGTCGCCTAGCGCTGACTGCTGCGGCAGACCATGTCATTACAGAGCAAGGCAGCTTCAATAATTCGGGCACTGATGTTGATTTTGAGTCCCGGGAAACATCTGCACAGCTGACGTTCGATTATACGCTCAACCGTTCATTCGCGATCACCGGGTCTTATCGGTACCTGCAGCGCGATAACGACCCGAATTTTGCTTTCTCAAGCCTCTTCAATGGCACGCTCCTTGAATTTGAAGAGAACAGCGTGTCGTTCGGCGCGCGTTGGACCTTCTAACCGGGAGCGCATATGGCGAGGGTGCAGCTTGGAGAAAGCGCGGCGCCCTTTGCTGAGGCCCGGGCTCGTGGGTTTCTTTTCTCCTTTCAAGGGTGGGATGACCTTCACGACCGCCTTGACCAATATTGGGACGAGGCGCCTGCTCCACTTCTGATCACTGGCCCACTTGGGGGCGGTAAGTCGACGGCTGTGCGTTCATGGCTGCGTCATCGCGGCGTCAATCCGCTTTCCGTGGCTGTTCTCGAAGCAGGTTGGCTGCAGAGCGACCGGATCGCCGAGGATATCCTTTTGGCCTTTGGACACCGTCCTATCGAAAATTCGGGCTCCATCGGTGCGCTCACCGACTTTGCGGAAGACCGGGCTGAGATGGGGGAGCCTGTCTTTGTACTGATTTCCAACATGCATGAGGGCCCCGATGGTCTCTTTCGAGATTTGATCGAGCTGGATGAACAGCTCGACTTGGTGGGGCAGGGCATTCACCTGGTGATGACTGCAGATATTGAGCATTGGTCTCATGACGAATATCAGTATGCGATCCAGTCAGTTGAGCCGTTCGCGCTGAGCCCGTTGAGTGAAGGGGAAACCCTTCGGGTTGCGTCCTCTGTTCTGTCTGCAGAGCTTCTTTCTGGTGAGCATGCGCTCGAGTTCTCGGGCGCGGCCATTAGCACCCTCCACCAAGAGAGTGGGGGGCTGATTGGACTCATTGGCAGCCTCTTCGACGATGCGGTGCACCGCGCGCTTGAAGCGGGTCGTTCGATTGTTCTTCCCGAGGACTTGGGGGCGGCGACCGATCATTTGCGCAAGTCAGAGTCGGCGGTTCCACCAATCGATGAGGCCGCGTCGTTCCTTTCAACGCGGCCCGTTGAGCGGCCGAAGGTGAGACCGGTCCGCCGGTTTGAGTTTCCGCAGATCAACTCGCATCAGGATACGCCGCTTGTTCCAGCGAATGATCGCCTCAGTCCGATCGATCATCAGCTCTATGGCCAGCTTCAGTCTCTGCATGAGCAAACGCGCGCACTCGAAGACCATTTGGCATCAATTCGGAAATCTGTCGCAGCCCTTCAGGCCCGAAACGAAGCGCGCCAGCGGGCCATTGCAGACCGAGCAATCGATCTTTCTCAGGCATTTCCGACATTTCAGGACGATGCGTGAGCTTTGCAGGCCGTTAAGAAACTGTTAAGGAATAGTTAGAGTTTAGGGGACCTAACGATGATCAGAATTCTTCTTCCTATTGCGATGGCCGCCGTTGCCCTCTTGGGGCCATGGATGGCCGACGGGAACGGCAATTCCATGAACGGCTTCGATATCGCGCCGACGACCGTCAATTGTGCGCTTGATTTCGACTTCACCGTCGAAGCCTGCAAACCGCAGGGTGAGCTTTTCAACGAGCTTGTGGGCTACACGATGCTTTTTGGTGCGGCGTCAGCGATTCTGTCGCTCGTCGGCCTTCTTCCTTTGATCGGACGCCTCACCAGCATGACGGTTGTTGCAGCTGGCATGACCGGCGTCGGAGCGTTTGGCACGCTGCTTCTTGGCATGGTCCAGGGCGGCGGCATTGATTTCGGCGTTATTGGCCTTGGCGCTTACGGTACGTTGGTCTTGGGTCTTTTGACCATTTTCGCGGGCCTCAATGGTATCCGCGGCGAGGGCTCGGACTATTAAGTCTGAGCTACGCCCAGGTCGCGATCGGCGGCAGGCTTGAGAGAATTGAGCGGACATTACCGCCGGTTTTCAGCCCAAACGTCGTGCCGCGATCGTAAAGCAAATTGAATTCAGCATAGCGGCCGCGGCGGAACA
>CAWUIJ010000135.1:0-7058 GCA_963922235.1 uncultured Parvularcula sp.
GCCTTCATCATCACTCTTAAAGAGGAAACCTCGACAGCATGCCCATCACTGAAGCTGAACTCGCCGAAGCCCGGAAAATCTGGGGCGACGCCCTCATCGCCGTTGCCAAAGCCTATGAAGAAGGCGGCATCGACAGCGCACGCGAAGTGGCCAACGGCGCCCTTGATGCAGCTTATGGCTACAATCTTGGACCTGTGCTTTTCAAACCCACCCTGGCCAGTGGCGAGAAAACCTTCCGCCCGACCAAAGACGGGGCTCTCGCCTATTTTTGCGGCCACAGCGACGACTACCCACTCGATGGTGGTTTCGGCATCAAAGGCTGGCGCAAAGTGGAGTCTGAAACATCGGCAAGCTTCATCGAAGGCGACGTCGCCATGTGGATGGGCTGGGTCACCATGACGGACAAAGACGGCGGCGTGACCAAGGTCGATAAGAGCTGGGGCTATAAGAAAGATGCCGACGGCACCTTGCGCATCGTCCTCCACCACTCTTCTCTGCCTTACCAACCGTAAGCGCCTCGATCGTCAGAATTTCTGACAAGGACCGCCAGCTTTGCGAAGGACTTTCAACTGGCGGTCCAAACGACTATGTGCGGCGCAGCGAAGAGATAAAAAGACGACAAAAAGGATCTGTTGTGAGCACCACAGCTGCTGCCAAGCCCAAAGTGAACCCGAACGCCCCGACGGCGGAAAAGGTTCTGTCCGTCGAGCACTACACGGACCGGCTGTTCAAATTCCGTCTCACCCGCCCGCAGGCCTTCCGTTTCCGCTCTGGCGAGTTCGTGATGATCGGACTACCGAAGGAAGACGGCAAACCGCTCTTGCGCGCTTACTCCGTCGCGTCTCCTTCGTGGGATGAAGAGCTCGAGTTCTATTCGATCAAGGTTCCGGACGGCCCGCTGACCTCGCGCCTCCAGAAAATCCAAGAGGGCGACGAGGTCCTTTTGGGTAAGAAACCAACGGGCACCCTCGTTCTTGATGCCCTGACACCGGGCAAGCGCCTTTACATGTTCTCCACCGGCACGGGCTTTGCGCCTTTCGCGAGCCTCATCCGCGACCCAGAGACCTATGAGAAGTTTGAAGAGGTCATCGTCACCCACACGTGCCGTGAGGTGGCAGAGCTTCAGTACTCAACCCAGCTCGTTGAGGATGTGATCAACGATCCCCTCGTCGGCGAAATGGCGAACGGTAAGCTCAAGCTCTACACATCGTGCACCCGGGAAGATCACCCGTGCATGGGCCGGATCACCGACCTCATTTCCTCAGGCAAGCTGTTCGACGATCTCGGCGTCCCCAAGCTCGACCCCGCCACCGACCGCGGCATGATCTGCGGCTCGATGGAGATGATCAACGACACCAAGGCGCTGATGATCGAGAACGGCCTGACCGAAGGCTCGAACAACGCACCTGCTGAATTCGTGATCGAAAAAGCCTTCGCTGGCTAAGGAGAGAGAAGGATGAAGCGCATCCTTATCATTGCTGCTGTCGCCGCGCTGTTCGGATGCGCCGCGACACCGCCAGCCCAGGAGCCCACCATGATCGACTTTGCTGCCCTTGAGGTCCCTTCGAGCCCCAACACATGGCTGATCGCCCCTGAGGGCTATCTGACCACCGCCGAGGCCAATGCTGTCGCACCTGTGTTTGAGCAAGAGCCAAGCGCGGTGTTCGCAGCTTTGGTTGAGATCATGGAAAGCACGCCGCGCCGCTCTGCCATCCAGGCGGATAGCGATGCCCTGCATCTCAGCTATGCAGCCCGCGTGGCCTTCACCCTCTTCCTCGATGACATCGACATCACGGTCATGGAAGCGGACGGTGGCGGCTCAACCCTTGTCGCGTACTCGCGCAGCCGCGTCGGTTATAGCGACTTCGGCGTGAACGAACGCCGCCTTACAGACCTCATGAGCAAATTGAGCGAAGCCCTCGCTGCGTGACCACGAGGGTTTAAGAAGCAGCGCTCATCTCTGACCGCCAGAGCCCTCTGAATGGTGGACGGTGAGCCCAGATCTCCGCACATGATGGCGCTATGATCATACTCGCCATCGCTCTCTACGTGGTTTTGCAGCTCTGCATCGCAGCTTGGGCTGCGCGGGGAACGTCCAACGACGATGATTACCTTGTGGCCGGACGCAGTCTGGGCATGGGCGCTGTTGCCATGTCGGTCTTTGCTACTTGGTTCGCTGCCGAAACAGTCATCGCCACAGCAGGCGAAACGGCGAGCCATGGGCTCGCGGGCGCGCGGGTCGAGCCTTTCGCTTATGGCCTCGGGATCATCGTGCTCGCCCTGCTCGTCGCTTATCGCATTCGCGCTGGTGGGCATGTCACGGTCGCGGGGTTTCTGGGCTCACGTTTTGGCGATCAGGTCGAAGTTCTGAGCGCCTTGATCATTGCCCTATCCGCGACAGTTTGGGCCGCAGCCCAGCTCAACGCCCTCGCCGTTCTTATCAGCGCGTCGACAGAACTCACCTTCCCGCTCGCCCTGGGGATCGGGACCGCGTTGATCCTTGCATATACGCTTATCGGTGGGCTGAAGGGCGATGTCGCTACGGATGTGGTCCAGGGCAGCGTGATCATCTTCGGTCTGATCGTCCTCTTTGTCATGGTGGTCAGCCAGGCCGGTGGCGTAACGGGCGTTCCCTTGAGCGCCCTCTCCTTTTCTGCCGAAGATGAGACGGTCTTTGACAAAATCGATATTTGGCTCATCCCGGTCCTGGGAACCATCGTCGCCCAAGAAGCCATCTCGCGCCTTCTGGGTGCGAAGTCGCCAGAGGTCGCAAGGAACGGCGCCCTTCTCGGCGCAGGCATCTACATCACCGCAGGCCTTCTACCCGTGGGCATTGGATTGGTCGGGCCGACGCTCGGGCTTGAACCCGGAACGGGCGATGACTTCTTCTCCTCAATCGCCGAAGCCGTGCTTCCCACCTGGCTCTTCATCATCGTCAGCGGTGCACTTCTTTCGGCAATCTTGTCGTCCGTGGACAGCGCGCTTCTCGCGGCTTCTGCTCCCATTACAGAAAGCGGCGTGCGGCGGTTCCTGCCCGACCTGACGCCTCGCGAGCGATTGCGGGCTGCGCGTTTGGCAACGATCAGTGCCGGTCTCGTTGCGGCAGCGGTTGCAGCCTCGGGCCAATCGATCAGGGACATCGTCCTGACGGCGTCAGAAGTCTCTGCCCTGCTGGTCGTTCCTGTGCTGATGTCGATGATCACGTCCGACACCAGCCGGTGGCCAGCGCTGATGGCAATCATCATCGGCGCGATGGCGCTCGTTGGGCTCAATTGGACTTTGGGCGTGCCCGGAGGGTTCATTCTGTCGATTGGCCTTGCGGGTGTGGCCTATCTTGTGACTGCAGCTTGGGAGCGCCTTCAGCCCGCGATGACGAACTCTTCACGCTTGTAGCCCTGCAGATAAAGAAGCGCCGTCAGGTCCATATGCTGCAGCACCACGTCCGCGGCTTCAGCAAGAACAGGCTTTGGCCGAAACCCGACCCCCAAACCAGCAGCGGAGATCATCGCGCGGTCGTTGGCACCATCGCCCACGGCAATCACGTCCTGAGCCTTAATGCCTTGCTCTTTACAAAGAGCTGTGAGCCTTTCTGCCTTAGCATTCTGCCCAAGGATCGGTTCCGCCACCTGTCCTGTGAACCGGAAATCTGTGGACCGCAAGCGATTGGCAAAGACATCGTGAAAACCGACCCGCTCAGCCACGGGTGCAGCAAACATATCAAAACCGCCGGTCACGAGCGCTGTCTTCGCTCCATGGGCGGTCATTGTTTTCACAAGCGTCGCAGCACCTTGCGTTACGGTGATCTGCTCACGGAGGACGGTCGAGGCTTGGTCGATCCGGTACCCCTTCAAAAGAGCAACGCGCGTCTTCAGTGCGTCTTCAAAATCAAGTTCGCCGCGCATCGCACTGTCGGTGATCTTGGTGACCTCTTTGCCAAACCCGAAGGCATCGGCAAGCAGATCGAGGCTCTCTTGCTCGATGATCGTTGAGTCCATGTCGGCGAGAAGCAATGTCTTTCGCCGCCCTTCCAAGGGGACAGCAGCGATATCAAAGCGGGCCGAACGCATGCTGTTTGCCACGTCAGAGGCACGACGCTTAGGCAGATGGATCTCCGCGGCATCGGGCCCCAATGTGACCATCGGGGCACCGATTTTCCAAGCGACAGGGTCGAGGGCGTCCGGCGCACCCGCTCCCATCACCACAACAGCATGATCATTCGTGTCCATAGGCTAGAACCGAAGTGGGACGACCCGCTTGATCAGCGGTAGCTCTTGGATCTTCGCAAGAACGTCAGTGGAGAGCGCTTCATCGACAGCCACAAGACCAAGGGCCTCACCGCCCGCCTCGCGACGACCGAGATTGAACGTCGCGATGTTGGCATCGGCCTTGCGAAGCTCATCACCGAGAGCACCAATCATGCCCGGTTTGTCTTCGTTGACGACGAAAAGCATATGCGCGTTGAGGCTGGCCTCGAGACGCACATCGTCGATCCGAACAATCCGCGGCTCGCCGCCAAAAAGGGCGCCAGTGGCAGAGAAGTTGACCTCTCCTGCTTTCACAGATACTGTCAGGGTGCTGCCAAAGTTCGGAGACGTGTCGGTCTTCTCTTCCGTGATTGAGATGCCGCGGTCCTTCGCGATGGAGAGAGCGTTGACCGTGTTCACCGTATCAAGCTGCGGCTTAAGCGCGGCCGAGACAGCGCCCGCCAAGATCGGCCCGGTCTTATAATCAGCCACCTGCCCAGCGAACCGAACGCTGATTTCTGTGATCGCGCCTTCAGACAACTGGCCCACAAGGCTGCCGAGCCGCTCGCCCAAATTGATGAAGGGGCGGAGAAGCGGTGCTTCTTCTGCCGTCACCGATGGCATGTTGAGTGCGTTCTGCACGGCTCCGGTCAAGAGATAGTCCGCAATTTGTTCAGCGATCTGAACAGCGACGTTTTCTTGCGCCTCTTGGGTCGAGGCACCGAGATGCGGTGTCACCACCACATTCTCATGCTCAAAGAGCGGATTGTTCTTCGCGGGCTCTTCCTCGAACACATCAAGGGCCGCGCCTGCGATCCGGCCGTCGTTCAAAGCGTCCAGCAGCGCCGCCTCGTCGACCAAGCCGCCGCGTGCACAGTTGATCACGTAAGCGCCCTTGCGGATGACATCAAAGGCTTCCTTGCCAAGGATGTTACGCGTTTTGTCGGTGAGCGGTGTATGCAGGCTGACGAAATCAGCACGCGTCAGAAGCTCGTTGAGACTCACAAGCTCCACACCCATCTGGGCCGCTTTCTCTTCGCTGAGGAACGGGTCGAATGCGATGACCTTCATCTGAAGACCTTGCGCACGGCTGGCGACGATCCCGCCAATGTTCCCTGCCCCGATCAGGCCTAGGGTCTTGCCGTAAAGCTCCCGACCCATGAATTTCGACTTCTCCCATTTCGAGAGCTTGGTCGAAGCATCCGCCTGCGGAATACGGCGCGCCACAGCGAACATCATGGCGATCGCGTGCTCAGCGGTTGTGATGGCGTTGCCAAACGGCGTGTTCATCACCGCGATGCCTGCGCCGGTCGCCGCTTCGATATCGACATTGTCGACACCGATCCCGGCTCGACCCACGACTTTCAGTTCAGGCGCAGCAGCGATCACCTCTGCGGTCACCTTGGTGGCTGAACGGATGGCAAGGCCGTGCACATCGGCAAGAGCGGCCTTGAGCGCCTCGGGGTCTTTACCCAGATCCGGCGCGAAAACGGTTTCAATTTTGCGAGCTTCCAGAATGCGAACTGCATCCTCGCCCAGCTTGTCAGAAATCAGAACTTTGACCACGGAATGTATCTTTCGTGCTTATAGGGATGAAACTTGCTGATCGAACGCCCAATCGAGCCAAGGGGTGAGCGCCTCCACATCGGAGGTTTCGACCGTCGCGCCGCACCAGATCCGAAGGCCCGGAGGCGCCGCGCGATAACCGGCGATGTCATAGGCTGCGCTCTCTTTATCAAGGGCTTTGGTCATGCCTTTGATAAAGGCCTGCTGATCCTCTGCGGAAAGTGCTGTCACCCGCGGGTCAGTGATCTTGAGGCATACGGAGGTGTTGGAACGGATCTCAGCAGGCGCCAGGAAATCGATCCAGTCACGCGCGGCGGCCCAAGCCTCAAGAGCGGCGAGGTTCTGATCCGCTCGTGCTTTCAGGGCCGAAAGACCGCCAACGCTTTTCGACCAGTTCAGCGCGTCGATATAGTCTTCCACAGCGAGCATCGACGGTGTGTTGATCGTCTCACCGCGGAAGATGCCTTGATTGAGCTCGCCTTTTTTCTGGAGCCGGAAGATCTTCGGCATCGGCCAGGTCGGCTTATGGCTGTTGATCCGCTCGACGGCGCGAGGGCCCAAAATGAGGATCCCGTGCTGGCCTTCTCCGCCTAATACCTTTTGCCAAGAATAGGTGACGACATCGAGCTTGTCCCATTCGAGGTCCTGGGCAAACGCTGCCGATGTGGCATCACAGATCGTCAGGCCTTCGCGATCAGCCGCGATCCAGTCCGCATTCGGAACACGCACACCTGACGTCGTACCGTTCCAGGTGAAAACCACGTCATGGGATGGATCGACCGCGCCAAGATCTGGAAGCGCGCCGTAATCCGCTTTCAGCACGTTCGGCTCAATCTTCAGTTCATCCACCGCGTCCTTGACCCAATCGAGGCCAAAGCTTTCCCATGCCGCCACCGTCACCGGAAGAGGCCCCAGGAGGTTCCACATCGCGATTTCCACAGCGCCGGTATCCGATGCCGGAACAATGCCGATCAGATGGCTCTCAGGAACCTCGAGAACCTCGCGGGTCAGATCGATGGCCTCCGCCAAGCGCGCTTTGCCCAGCGACGACCGGTGGGATCGGCCGAGCGCCGATGTCGGCAGCTCCGAGGCTTCCCAGCCTGGGCGCTTAGCGCACGGACCGGACGAAAAGGACGGCTGAGCGGGGCGTGTTGTGGGGCGTTCCATGGGGCGCTTCTGGGCAGGGTTTTGGGTGCAGTGCAAGAGGGTGGATCCTCAGCCCTCCATCAAAATCCCTAAAAGCACGAC
>CAWUIJ010000136.1:0-6889 GCA_963922235.1 uncultured Parvularcula sp.
CCACCGCTCAGCCAGCGATTGAGGTCAACATCGGCACAACGCTTAGAGCAAAAGGGAAGATACGTCGGATCAGTAGGTTTGCCGCAGATCGGGCATTGCGCTTTCGAAGTCATGCCGCTGTCTCGATTTGATAGGTGTCGTCGTCGCTATCGGTGATGGAGAAGCGCTCAGTGTAAACGCGGATCAGAGCTTCGCTAGCCTGAGAGTCCTTCCATAGACCACCTGCCTCGCTTGGGAGAGCCACACACAACTTCCTCGATGGGTTGCTGGCTAAAGCCTCCCGCAACGCTGAATAAGCTCGTTGCGCTTGCACAACAGGACGCAAACGCCGCCCGGGAAGGACATGGGAACCTTCGACGTTCTCCGTGAGGCGATGCTTGGTGGGCATGCGGTCGTGGCCGAAAATCATAATGACCAGGCCCTCTTTGGTCACTGCGGGCACACTCATCAGACCATAGGGTTTGAGTGCGGCCGTCAGTTGATCACGGATCATCTTGGGCGCTCGGGTGGCTCCGCGGGGGAAATCCGCTACAACCTGGCCGCCAATTCCGTGCAATGAGAGTATGGGTCCCAGTGCTGAGATAGCGCGTCGCAACAAGCCCGCGTCAGCACCTTTTTTGGAATGCCCCGCCGAAGCTCCTAAATTCAAATCGATCGCGGTGAGTGCCTCAGTTTGATCGATCACGAGAGAACCGCCGCCATCGAGTGAAACAGTCCGCGCCAGGGCATCGTCTTCGATCTCATCAAGAACGGTGGAAACAGATCGAGACACATCCCATTCAATCGTGTCCGGAATATAGGGTTGGAGCTTCGGAATAAGCCCTTCTGAGCTACATAGGATCTGAGTGACAGCGGGCGATGCCAAAGCCGTGACCAGTCCGACCAATGGCGGTACACGATCCAAGCGGCCAATTTTTTTCTCATCGCCGCGTAAGGCAGCCAGAACGTCATCCGGCACGGAGCACTCGCCCATCGGCCCTGGCCGTGGATCAGCATGCGGATCCAAGGAATAAGTGGCGGCGGGAAGCTTCAAAAGAGGGCGGTCGGTTAAAAGCGGTCGCTTGTCACCAAGGCCTTCTCTTCGGATCGCAACCGCAATCGTCTGGCCTTCTGTGTACGCTTTATCTTTGACGGGCAGAAGGCCCTCACCCGACGTCCCCAAATGACAGACGAGAGCGCCCAGTCGCGCATCCCGCTTTCCGACACGAACCCAGTAAAGCTCCCCAGTCTGAGGTACGTGATCGGCATGGAAGTTATGGAGAACCCTTGTGGGCACTTCATCCTGAAGAACAGCGCCGCGGACACCGAAGGGCGTCTCGTCGATCAAAAGCTGTACCGTCATGGCTTCTCGCCCAAGGCTACGGCCAAACAATTTTCAGCCTCGTAGAGAGGGAGACCGACAACGGATGAATAACTTCCCTGAAGGCTAATAATGTGAGCAGAGAACGCGCCTTGGATTCCATAGCCGCCTGCTTTGCCCTTCCACTCGTTCGACGCGATGTAGCGCTCGATATGTTCAGGCGTGAGCGGTCGAACGCGAACCCTGGTTTCAACCAGACGACGACGAACAATGTCTCCAGGTCCCGAAACAGCCATGCCCGTGAAAACCCGATGAGAACGCCCTGACAGCAAGAGAAGACATTCTCTCGCCTCGTCTTCTGTCTCCGTCTTCGGAAGAATTCTTCGGCCAACGCCCACAACTGTATCGGCAGTGAGCACCACATCATCGGGAAAGCGGCTGCGGACGGCATCCGATTTTTCGATCGCCAATCGCTCCGCTAGTCGCCTAGGCAGCTCTCCAGGCTTTTCTGATTCGTCGATATCGGCCGGGACGATCTCGTCAGGCACATAGCCAATTTGCGCCAACAGCTCCCGCCGTCGCGGACTGGCGCTCGCGAGAATGAGCCGCGGCATCGAGGCCTATTTGAAGCGGTAAGTGATACGGCCCTTGGTCAGGTCGTACGGGCTCATTTCCACCAGGACCTTGTCACCGGCGAGCACCCGGATGCGGTTTTTGCGCATCTTGCCTGCTGTGTGGGCAATGATCTCGTGATCATTGTCGAGCTTCACTCGGAAGTTAGCGTTGGGGAGGAGTTCCTCCACTGTTCCTTGAAACTCGAGCAGTTCTTCCTTGGCCATCGGCACCCTTGTTTGCGGTCGAAGTTCGCCATCTGATGCGAAGCGAACCCGTGGTCAAGGTGGCGGACGCCGCAGGCACGAATCTGGACGTCCGCCGAAGGGGCCTTAGAGGCCCGCAGACCGCCAAATGATTGGCGTCCCCTCTTCTGCCGCAGCGTCAGCAACGGCTGCTTCAACCGCTGAAATCACGCTGCCTTCGCAGGTCTCGATACTGCTCCTGCTCGCCGTTGGGGCGCTGGTATGGCAATATCTGTGCGCACTACGCTCCAGACGCGTCTCGAAAGCTTGAGCACCTTCGATTGTCTGCAGCTCATCCATATTGATGTTGATCGCGAACGTGTCGGGGCCTGACTGAGCCTGGGCAGCGCTCATGAGGGATCCCCCTGCAGCCAGCACGATGCCGGCCACGATGGTGTTGATACGCATCGTCGATTCCTTCCTTACTGTTCGCCCTGGCATTGTTGTTATGCGGTGCACCATGCACCTGTTGTCACCAAGACGTCATGTAAGTGTCATATCACTGTCATATAACTTTCGCAAATGTTACATGGTCTATGGTTGTCAAAGATGACGGGCTGCAATTTTCAGTCCGCAAGATTCAGCCCTCGCCCGCTCAAAGACGGTCGTTGCAAAACCTCTATGCAATGATTAATCAGCGTGCGAAGCGTTCAGTAATTTTCTCAGTCAGCTGATGACGAAGTTTTGCGTAAGCGCTGCGGATTTCGGCTTCACTGCCGCGGGTATCCGTCGGGTTATCCACTTCCCAAAACTCAACCCGAGAGTTGAGCTTCCGTGCTTCAGCCGCTGCTTCTGGGGTGAGCGCCACAATCACATCGTAGTCCTCAACCGTCACCTCGTTGAATTCGCGCGGATCATGAGGCGGAGGCGCAATTCCCTCCTCCTCTAAACTCGCAAGAACAAAGGGATCTTTGATGCCGCGATAGACACCGCAGCTGTCGACTTGAATCGTATCAGACAGAAGATGATGAGCCAGAGCCTCGGCCATCGGACTACGGACGGAATTCATATTGCAGGCGAAAAGGACGGAAGACACGGGCTCACTCATGCGCTGTCTCCCCGGCGACCGACCCGCATTGCGAATGAACAGATCAGCGTGAAAATTCGGCGGGCAGTTGCGAAATCGGTTTCGATTTTTCCTTCGAGCCGGCCGAGCAGCTTCTCAGTCCCCTCGTCATGAACAGAGCGGCGCGCCATATCGATGGTCTCAAGCCGCTCAGGCTGAGCGGACCGGATGGCATCGTAATAGTTCTCGCAGAGGAGGAAGTAGTCTTTGATGAGCTTCTTCAGTGGCGCCAGCGAGAGATGGTGCGCCACAAGTTCCTCACCCTCTTCGCTCCGAATATCGAAGATCAGCCGCCCATCGCGTTCACTGAGATGGAGAACATAGGGCCCATCCCGCGTCGCGCCCGATGGAGCGAAACAGTTCTCTTGCAAAAGGTCGTGCATCGCCACTTTGCGTTCGTGGACGATGTCACCGGTGGCAGTCCCCAAGGATTTCTCGTCGAGGATCACTTCGCTGAGGCGGTTGTTGGCCATAGGGCCCCCGTAAGACGCGTTCGACGTCTTGCCTAGCGCCCTTGCTGCAAACGAAGCGTAACCGACGCAGCATGACTTGGCAGGCCCTCAGCTTCCGCGAGCGTCACCGCGTCAGGACCAATGGTTTCAAAGGCTTCCCAAGAGCACCCCGTCACCGACATGCGCTTCATAAAATCAAGAACGGAAAGGCCGGACGTGAACCGAGCGGCGCCGCTTGTGGGCAGCACGTGGCTCGGACCGCCGACATAATCGCCAATCGCTTCAGGCGTATAAGGCCCAAGGAACACAGCGCCTGCATGCTTCACCTGCGGCAGGAGCGCTTCAGGGTCGTTCACGAAGAGCTCGAGATGCTCAGGAGCTATCCGGTTGGCCAGCTCCACAGCTTCCTCGAGGCTTTGGCAGCGGACAATGGCGCCCTGCTTCTCCCACGCGGCTGATGCAATGGCCTTCCGAGAATGATCAGCAAGCTGCTCTTGTACCGTATCCTCAACAGCGGCTGTCAGGACATCGCTGGTTGTCAGAACGATCGATTGGCTCAGTGGATCATGCTCGGACTGGCTCAAAAGGTCTGCTGCGACGAGCGCACGCTCGAAACCGCCCTCAGCAATCACCGTGATCTCGGATGGGCCTGCGATCGAGTCGATCCCGACATGGCCAAAGACCTGCCGCTTGGCTTCCGCCACATATGCGTTCCCTGGACCGACGATTTTATCAACAGGCGAAACACGTTCTGTTCCGTAAGCTAGCGCCGCAATCGCCTGGGCGCCGCCCACCTTGATGATATCTGTGATGCCCGCAAGTTTTGCAGCGGCCAACACGAGAGGATTGACGGTGCCGCCTTGCGCCGGAGTCGCGATGACGATGCGCTCAGTGCCCGCGACCTTCGCGGGTATCGCGTTCATCAACACTGACGAAGGATAGGCGGCTGTTCCGCCAGGAACATAAAGGCCAACGGCATCAATCGCGGTCCAACGCCAGCCGAGGGTGACGCCCGTCTCGTCTTCCCATCGCTCATCCGCCGGCACTTGGCGCTTGTGATAAGCCTCAATCCTTGCGGCAGCACGCTCGAGCGCGGCCAGCGCTTCTGGATCGCATGCGGCAACAGCAGCTTCGATTTCGTCTTCGGTGACAAACAGTGCATCCCCTGACACGTCAGCATCGTCGAGAAGCCGCGTGTATTTATCGAGCGCCTTGTCCCCATCCTTCCGCACGTCGGCCACGATCTTCCGTGTGCGCTCACTGATCCCTTCGACGGTCTCTTCACTTCTTTCGAGAAGTGAAGCAAAGGCCGCCTCAAACTCAGGATCAGTGGTTTCTATACGAAGCATACTCTACACGCCTTGGTGTTTGGGACGCCGCGAGGCGCGCCAGGGTTCGGACAAATCATTCAGGTTGGCGTTTATCGCCTCAACGTCGAGGGCGATGGCACCACCACCAGCGAGGTGAAGGGTGATCACGCCCCCATTCTCATCGCCTTCATATTCTGTGCTCAGAATTTCGACGACCGCCTCTTTAGCATCAAGGCGTAAATTCTTCGTCCTCACCCCTGTGACATCATCGAAGTGCACGCCAGCGCGCACGCGTTGCCCACGCCCGAAGAACGCGCGAGGCATTTCCCACACGTAGCGGTTGGTGACGAACGCAAAGCGCCGCTCTTTTTCAATGAAAGCGGCATCACCGATCTTCAGGACAGCGTCTTGAAGGAGCGTGGAAATTGCTTGCAGATCGTCTTTGTCGGCCGCGACGAGGGCCATGGGTTTGTATTGAGCCATGGGGGCCATTTAGGAACTCATTCTGAGTCGGTCACCCGTTCGATCAGCGCGCCCACGCCGCGAAGCTTGTCGTCGAGACGCTCAAACCCGCGATCAAGATGATAAACCCGGCTCAACATCGTCTGACCCTCAGCGCAAAGGGCCGCAATGATAAGGCTCATTGAAGCGCGAAGATCGGTCGCCATGACCGGTGCGCCCTTAAGCGTGGGAACACCGCGAACCGTCGCAACCTGACCATCAACGCTGATATCGGCACCGAGACGCCGCAGCTCCGGCACATGCATGAACCGGTTCTCGAAAATGGTCTCTTTGATCGAAGCAACGCCGTCGCCCTTGGCCATCAGCGCCATGAACTGTGCCTGGAAGTCCGTCGCAAGGCCCGGGAAAGGCTCGGTCACAACGCTGGTGGAGACTGTCGGCGTTCCCCACCTTGAAACCCGAAGACCACCGTCTTCCTGAACGAGAGCAAGCCCGCACTCTTCCAAGATATCGGCAGCAGCGCCGAGCAAATCGCGCTGGCCACGATGGAAAAAGACCTCGCCGCCCGCTGCGCCAACGGCCATCGCGTAGGAGCCAAGCTCAATACGGTCCGCCACAACCTCGTGCTGCGCAGCGTGGAGCTTGCTGACCCCCTGGATCGTCACTTCGGACGTGCCCGCCCCCTCAACCTTGCCGCCCATGGCATTGAGACAGACGCCCAAGTCATAAAGTTCAGGCTCGCGAGCCGCGTTCTTAATTACAGTCGTGCCCTTCGCCAGGCACGCGGTCATCATGACATGCTCTGTCGCGCCGACGGATGGGAAGGGCAGCTCAACAACAGCGCCGTGTAGGCCGCCTGCTGGTGCCTCAGCGATCACGTAGCCTTCGTCGAGTTCGATCTTCGCGCCCATCGCCTTGAACGCTGACAGGTGAAAATCGACAGGCCGCGCACCGATCGCACACCCCCCAGGAAGCGAAACGCGCGCCTGTCCCTCACGCACCAAGATCGGACCCAGCACATTGAAGCTCGCCCGCATCTTGCGAACGATGTCGTAAGGCGCTGTGGTTGAGGTGATCGTCCCTGCGTCAAGCGTCAGTCGGTGACCATCACGCTCCGCCTTCACGCCGTGATTATCCAGCAAGACGAGGAGTTGGCGCACGTCAGCGAGATTGGGCACCTGCGAGAGTTCAAGCTTCTCATCAGTCAGAAGGCTCGCGGCCATCACCTTCAGGGCAGAATTCTTCGCGCCGGCGATCTCGATGTCCCCGTAGAGCTCTCGGCCGCCAATGATTGCGAGCTGGTCCAACCGTCAGTCCTTTTTTGCTTTTCGCCGCCTGAGATTGTCGCGCAGTGCTTTGGCCAAGCGTTCTTCTTTGGTCTCAGAAGGCGGCTTGGAAGCGGGGCTCGCGTCTCGTTTCGGCTCTTTGTGATCCTGCATCAC
>CAWUIJ010000137.1:0-6881 GCA_963922235.1 uncultured Parvularcula sp.
CGAACCCCTGCGCCCTGATCGCGTCTTCGATCGTCTCGGCGTAGATATAGGGCATCGCCTTTTCATCGCGAACGACCCGAACGGGCGATGACAAACCGGGTAGGAGCAGCTCTCCCGATGTCTGGCGGTCATTGATGGGGGTGACGAGCATCCAAAGAAAGGCAATCGCGAGAACAGCGACAATGATTGCAATGCTCAAGGTTTTGGCGCGTTGGCTCATCTTATCCCCTCACTCTTTTTGTTTCTTTTGGCAGAGAACGCTGGGCGCTGTGAAGGGCGGACTGTCACGCCGGGTCGATGACCTGTGCCAGTCCGCGTGCTAGGCTCCCGGCTCCATCAGAACGACCGAAGTTCGCCAGAATCGCTCATTTTTGATGAAACTCTCAGTGGCCGCCTTGGGCGAGTTTAGGCCGCTAAATCTATTTCTTCTTCCAGCAAGTATGCGGACAGCAAGGGGCGCCGTAAGCACTCCGAATGATTTCGCAACTTGATACGAGAAACATGGCCCACATGTTGCCGGTAGATACCCACTTTTTCGTTAGAAAATAGAGGCGTGCTGCCCGCCGTCTATGACGATGTTCTGCCCAATGATGAAGCGCGAGAGTTCGCTGCAAAGCAATGCCGCCATCGGAGCCAGATCATCAGGTTCAGCCAGAAAGCCCGCCGGGATCTTGTTGTGCTCCATGAAGTGCGGCAGGCAGACTTCCATTTTGGGTTCTAGACCGAACGCATCTGCATAGGGTTCAATGTTCTCATTGAACCCATCGGTCCGGAACATACCGGGCAAAAGATTGTTGATGGCTACCCCATGCTCGGCGATCTCACGCGACACACTGGCCGTATAGTTCAGCAAGGCTGAGCGCGCCGGGCCGGACAACAAACGCCAGATCATGGGGTTTTTGGCAGAAAACGTCGCGATGTTCACGATCCGCCCCCATTTGCGTTCTGTCATTCCGGGAATGTAGTGCCGCATGATCTCAATCGGGCCAATCAAAGTCGTTTCGATCGATGATCGCCACATGTCGGGCGTGACCTTCAAGAAATTCCCGTTCGGGGCTGGTGGCTTGATCGTGATCGCCAAAATGTCCGGATCCGGACAAGCTTCGAACAAGGCTTGCCGCCCAGCTTCCGTAGACGAGTCTGCAACGATCGGCGTCACCGAGGCTCCGTACTTGTCGGATATCTCCTTGGCCGCATTCTTCAGGCGCTCCTCGCCCCGCGCGGTGATGAACAATTCAACGCCCGCTTCGGCCAATCGCTCGGCTGTTGCGCGTCCCATGCCGGCGCTGCCACCGGCCATAATCGCTTTGCGGCCTTTGATTTGAAGGTCCATGGTCTTCCTCCTTGCTTTATTTTGATCCATTTCGCGTGACGGTGACGCGACTAAGCGGACGTGCTCAAGCCGAGGAGGTCGAGCCTCCATCGCAGCGTATCGACGCGGTCTTGCCCAAAGAAGGGCTCGCCGCGGACGACCATCGTCGGTACACCCCAATGGCCCGCCTGTTCTAACTGGTCTTGGTTGCGTTCAATCTCGTCGAGGTGATCGCCGCTTGCGGTCGCTTTCTCCATCTCCTCGAGATCGAGCCCACAGCTGGCGGCAGCTTTCATGAGATGATCGCCCTGATGCCAGTTCGCAGTGCCGCCAAAAATGAGGCGGGAAACCGCCGCCGCGAAGGCAATGCCTTGGCCGCGTCGATGAGCCTCAACTCCGAGCTTTGAGAGCCGGAAGATGAATGGCTGCTCATCCGACACCGCCATCGTTTCATAGTTCTGGACGACAGGGTCGGGATTTGGCCAAGCGTGGGGGCGTCCCAGAAAAGCCGCGCGTCGCTCCCAATCCATCAAGATGTACTGCGTAGGCTTGCGATTGGACGCATCAAAAAGGGCGGCCTTGGCGCGAATGGCAATCGGTAGAACAACCCGCAGATTGACCTCGACATCGAAGTCTTTTTCGAGCTGGAGCAAGTCTGACGTTACCAGATAAGAGTACGGGCTCCTGAAAGACCAATAGACATCCACTGCCTCTGACATGCGCGCTCCTCCAGATTGTTCTTGTTGTCTGGTCGATACATGCGCCGTGCATCTCAACCGGCGAGACCCGACTAGGCCAACCGCTCTCCATATCTGGCCATAATTCAAGACCTGTCATCTGTTACGAAATGCGGTGGGCGATGTCCCCGTCCATTTCTTGAACGCACGGCCAAAATGCGATGGATTTTCGAAACCCACCTCATAGGCAATTGCGGAGACTGGCTCGTCTGTCTCCCGCAGCAGTTTCACCGCGAGCGCCTTGCGGGCATCGTTCAAGATCGATTGGTATGTGGTACCCGAACTTTGCAGGTGTCGGCGCAGACTGCGAGAGGATTGGCCGATGCTGGCCGCCGCTTCATCCAATGTTGGTGGTGTCGCGATCTGTTCATAGATCAAAGCGGACACGGTGCCGACAACCGAAACTTCGGCATTCAGCTCGGACAATTGTTTCTCACAGAATTCCATGATCAATCGCGTTGTCTGCGCGTCAGCCTTCTTAATGGGCTTGTTGATCAAATGCGGATCCAGGAAAATCTCGGTCCGATCGGCACCAAACTCTATTTCGAAGCCAAATCGAGACGCGACGAGGAGGAAGTCCTTCGGTGGCGATATCGCCATCCGAGCATGGGTCACCAGGTGCTGACCGCCCAAGGCATCCTTGAAAAAAGTGTCTACAAAGAGCGTGAATGACGACAAAGCAAAGTATGCGACCAAATCATCATGAAGATGCGACACGACGGATAAAAGTGGGCAATCGGGTGATTCTTCGAATTTCGAAGTCACGGTCCTAGTATAGATTGGATTGAATCTTGTGATCAGGTGAAGTGCTTTAGAAATGCGCCCGCTGGTTGCAAATAGGATTAGCACAGCATTCGACGTGGCCTCAAAAGCATGATCTTTCATATCCAATGAAAGGTGCACATTTTGCGTCAGATCGATTGCGCGTCGGATGAAACGCTCATGTTGATCGGTATCAAGACGAAAAGCCTCGTTCTCCAAATCCTGACTGGAAAACCCGAGTTCTTGAAAAATCTCTAACTCTGAAAAACCAGCCTCGAGCAAATAGGTTGCAATAAGCCTCGGGAAAATCGGCAGATGGCTTGCTGCAGGATGAATAAGATCGCTCGTCATCATTGAGCGTTGATTTCACATCGATAAGAGGGGGGATCAAGATCCGATCAGCGTTGTCTCGTATCGCGCCCAAATGACTTAAGCGTGTTATTCGGAGCGACTTAAGCTGCTCAGCGTAAGCTTCATCATCGGCTTAAAAGGGCCAAACACCATCATTCTGATTGAGTTTGGCGCCGGGGCGGGGATCGTCTCGACGTTCCCTCCACTGGCCGAAGCCACAATGATTTTTGGCCTCGGCTTTATTCTTTGGTTTTTCCTCATCGGTTTGGTTTTGGTGTTCTCACCACGAACGAATTGATCATCGCGCCTCTTTGACAACCGCTGAGCGGTGGACAAGGATCGGCCATTCCCCTGATCGTCACCTCTTCTTCTGTTTCCGGGCCCTGATCTTTGGTTCTCGGTAAAGGTTGAGGGAGATATTGGGGCCTCGATGACCATCACGATCCGAAAGACCACCCGCCAATGACCACCGGGCCATCTGTTTCGCAAGCCAATCCCCCTATGTCCCGGCGCGAACGGAAAAAGCGAGAAACCCGTCAACGCATTCTCGATGCCGCGCTCTTTTTGATGAAAGAGCACGGCTATGAGAACGTGAAGATTGAGCAGATCGCGCGCCACGCCGATGTCGCCAACGCGACGTTCTTTCTGCATTTCCCGAACAAGGCCTCGCTGGTCACTGCGTTCAACGAAGACGTGTCCGAGAAAATCCTCGCGCGGTTGGGGGAGTTTGATCTTCCGCCGATTGAGCAGCTGGAGCTTCTTCGAGCGATCGTCATGGATGAGTGGCGAGAGCACGCGGATCTTCTCCGCCATATTGTGTCTGACGCGCTTTCCCAGGGGAGTGAGGACCTCGACCGGTCATCGGCTAGCCTCGTTGATATTGCCGAGATCATCATGCTGAAGGGGCAGGCGGACGGATCTTTTTCTCCGGATTTTGACGCCAATATTGTGGCCGATTGCTTGTTGGCTTCTTGGCGCGCGGCAGTCCTCCAATGGGCTGTCACGGGTGACGCGGAGAGGGTCCAAAAGGCCAATCGGCAGGCGCTCGACCTCATTCTGGGCGGGTTGCTCCCCCGCTAAACGCGGCCTATCACTTCTATTATCTTATTGATTTCAGTTGGTTGGATGATGAACTGCAAAGCCCATGTTGCACTGCAAAATTTCACTAGACTCAACTCCATTTTTAGATATGATGCCAACATAACGACGGCTCAGAATCCGTCGACCCATCGTTCGGAGGAAGACATGGCTAGAAAGCTTAGGGACGTCATAAGAGACTGGTCGCCGGAACAACTCACCGGCTTGGACGCAATGTTCTTGCATGCGGAGTCGCCGCGCACGCCGATGCATATTGGTGCTTGCGCGATCTATGACCCGTCAACGTCGCCGGAAGGCTTTGTCCGTTTCAAAGATATTCTGAAGTTCGTCGAAGGCCGCACCGGTCGGGCGAAGACCTTCACCCAAAAGCTCAAGCATCTTCCGCTCGATATCGACCATCCGTACTGGATCGATGACACGAATTTCGACATCGAGTTCCACATCCGCCACATCGCTCTGCCGCAGCCCGGTGACTGGCGGCAGCTCTGCATCCAGGTCGCACGCCTTCATGCGCGTCAGCTCGACCTTGCTAAGCCGATGTGGGAGTTCACCGTTGTTGAGGGTCTCGACAACATTCCGAACATTCCAAAAGGGTCGTATGCGATTGTTTCGAAGGTCCACCACTGCGCCATCGACGGTGCTTCGGGTGTCGACATTTCTGAGGCGATTCACACGCTGTCCCCAGAGGTCTATGACGAGGAAGCGATTGAGAAGCGCGCTCGCCGCCGTGAAATCGGAATGGCGGAGATGCTTGCTCGGACGAACTACAACCTCTCGACACGTCCTTTCCATGCCTTGAACGTTTCACGCCGTTTGATCCCGGGTGCGCTTAAGTGGGCATCGGGCATCCGCCGCGGCGAGTTCGACATGCTTGGCGCCAATGTTCCGCGTACGCGCTTCAATGGTCAGGTATCGCCGCACCGGGTTTTCGAGTCGGTCACGTTCGATCTCAAAGACGTCAAGAAAATCCGCCAGCGGGTCGAGGGCGCCACTGTGAACGACGCCATTCTCGCGGTCGTGGGCGGCGGTATGCGCCGTTACCTCAAGGCGAAAGATGAGCTGCCTGCGGATAGCCTGATCGCAATGGCGCCGGTGTCTGTGCGTGCCAAGGACGAGAAGAACTCGATGGGCAACCAGGTTTCGGCCATGGCTATCCCTGTTGGTACACACATCAATGACCCTGTGCAGCGCCTGCGTTTCACCCACAACGAAGCGGGTCGCTCCAAGGCGATGTCGAATGCTGTTGGTGCCCGTGAAATGTCGGAAGCTGCTAAGCTGTCTCCAGCGATGATCTCGGGTATCTCCACACGCCTTTACTCGCGTCTTGGCCTGGCGAACCGTTTGAGCCCGATGTTCAACATGGTCGTGACCAATGTTCCGGGTCCGCAGGTTCCGCTCTACATGGCCGGCGCACAGATGGTGAAATCCTTCGGTATCGGTCCCGTGATGGACTCGATGGGCCTCTTCCAGGCTGTGACGAGCTATTGCGGCGAAGTCTCGATCTCGATCACCGCTTGCCGCGATATGATGCCCGACCCATCCTTCTACGCACAATGTCTGCAAGAGTCGTTCGACGAGCTGCTCGAAGCAGCCGCAGCTCCACAGCCAAAGCGGCCTGAAGAGGATGCTGCCGTGATCGATGTTCCAGTGGCGCCTGTATCGAATGGCGCTGATGATCTGACCGCGATCAACGGCGTTGGCAAAACGCTCGCGAAGAAACTTCACGATGCGGGCCTTAGAAGCTTTGCCGATATTGCTGGCCTCTCGATGGAGCAGGCGACCCGGCTCGATGCTGAACTGAAGCTGCGTGGCCGGATCATGCGCGACCAGTGGATTGCTCAAGCGGCTGCTTTGGTGAGCGGTGAGCGCTCGCCACAATCGCCTGGCCCTGAAACATCGTCATCGGTGCACTGAGAGGAACACGCTCACTATGGCTCAGCTGACAGCGAACAACATCAAGATTGAGTTCGAAGATCATGGCGACGCTTCGAACCCAGCGGTTTTGCTTGTGATGGGCCTCGCGGCGCAGCTGACACTCTGGCCGCCTGCGATGATCGAGCACTTGGTTGCTGCTGGCTACAGGGTGATCACCTTTGACAATCGTGATGTCGGGCTGTCAGAAAAGCTGCACACGAAGCGTGCGCCCAAGCCTCAATACATGATGCTTGCGAGCCTTCTGGGCTTTAAACGATTTGCTCCGTACCGTCTCAATGACATGGCGGCGGACGCTGTCGGTGTTCTCGACGCTTTGGATATCGACCAGGCCCACGTTGTTGGTGTGTCGATGGGTGGGATGATCTCTCAAATCCTTGCTGCAGAGCATCCACATCGGGTCAGAAGCCTCACCGCATGGATGAGTTCGACCAACAATCCGAAACTACCCAAGGCTGATCCTTCTGTGACCAAAGCTGTTTTAACAGCGCGCACGGGTTCGAAGAATCAGGGCGAGTTGATTGATCAGACAGCTGAGCTTTGGAAGCTCATCGGAACCAAGGATAGCGGTACCGAGCCTGAAGTCCTGCGCGAGCGTGTCGCGGCATCACTTGAGCGCTGCAACTATCCAGCTGGCATCCGCCGGCAGATCGCAGCCATTATGGCGACGGGCGATCTGCGTGAGTGGA
>CAWUIJ010000138.1:0-6832 GCA_963922235.1 uncultured Parvularcula sp.
CGAGGGAGGCCTGGAGATAGCTCAGCGTCATGGCTCAGAAGATCTCCAGATCGCGATCGACCATCACGGTGACGCGTGCGCCCTGATCGACATAGATGACGGGACCGATGGAGAGGTATTCGCCGATCACGCTGTCGGTTGCGTCTGCCAGATCGTCGCCTACATCTTCTAGGACATCCGCTGCGGTTTCATCCTCCACTTCGCTGGCCGCCGCCGCGGGCGCAGCAGAGATGATCGAAATGAGAGCGGCCGAGCCAAAGCGCTCGTCAAAGCGCGTATCGACAAAACCGGAGACGCCGGATTGCCCCAATTCATCGCCACCAAAGGAGCTGATCTGGATCGTTTGATCAGTCGGAAGGATGATCCGGTCCCAAGCAATGGTCACGCGACGCTGCGCGATCTCAAGGCCCGACCGATACCGCCCAATTAAACGCGAACCGCGCGGAATGAGCAGACGCGTCCCGTCGTAGCTGTAGACATCCTCGGAAATGATTGCGCGCACCTGGCCGGGCAGAGAACTGTTAAGCGCCGTCTCCAAGACCGCCTGTATCATCGTGCCCTGGATCACCGTGTTCGAAGGATTGGCGATGACTTCGGCTTGGGTGACCGTGGCGGGTAGGGCCCCGTTCAACACGAAGTCGGTCACTTCGCTGAAGGTGCGCTCGGCCAGCTCGCCTGATGAAGGATCGCTGCTCACACCGCCAAACGCGATGACGGGTGATGCGATGCGCCGCTCCTGAAAGGCGCGTTCCTCTTCTGCCCGACGTTGCAGCTCGGCAAGTCGCCGGGCCTCTTCCTCTTGCCGACGGCGTTCTTCGTCGCGGGCGCGCAATTCATCCTCGGTGGGTCCAAGCGGTGCGGGGGCAGGGGTTGCGGCCTCGAGGCGCGCCAAGTCGAGGTCCATCCGCAGCTGCTGGAGTTCACGGTCACGGACCGCGAGTTCTTCCTGAAACTGAAGTTGCGCATTTTCGGAGGCGGCTTGAAGGGCGGCGATCTGCGCCGTCAGTGCATCGATTGCTTCCGCCGCGGCGGTATCCTCCGGCACGACAGGCTCAGGCGCGTTCCTTAGCTCTTCGATCTGGGCCTGCAACGCTTCCAGTTGCGCGAGCAACTCGGCATTCGGCTCGGCGAGTTCCGTCTCGACGATGACCACTTCTGGATCAGGAGGTGGTGGCGGGACGAAGGGTTCGATCTCTCCAAAGCCGTCCCCTTCAAGCTGGAACTCGTCTGGTGTGGCTGTCGGCAGGGCCACCTCTTCTTCGGGCTGCGCGAGTAAATAGAGGACAATCCCACCCACAGAAATGAGCCCGACCACAAGGAGTGCAAGCAAAGGTGATCGTCTCGCCGGAGCCGAAGCGCCTCGGCCACTGCCCTGTTCCAGCGCGGCCAGGCGCTTCTCGAGATCAGCGTTGTTGTCGCTCATGACGAGACCCCCGCTGGCGGGCTGGCCTGAATACACACAACCTCATCGCCGATCCGCAGCACCCATTGTTTATGTACGCCGGAAACGCGGATCACACCGTCTTCGGTGGCCTGCGTATTCACTGTCCGCTCCCGGCCATTCGAATAGCGAAAGATGGCTGGCACAGGTGCGTTTCGCTCGAACTGGAAATAGGTGAAGGTCCCATCGTCCCAGACGCGGAGGGGCGTAAACTCCAGCCGCTCACTGGCCCCGTAATTGTAGTTCGGCGCGGCTTGCGCGATGGCGTTCTGAGGGCGCTGTTCGTCATCTGGATAGCGGAACTGCACGACGTAGAAGGTCGGGTTGGAGGCCTCCTGGACGTTGAAATAGTAGCTGCGGCGGTTGGTATAGACCGTGACATTGGTATGAACGCCACGCGCGAGTGGCTTGATTGCAAATGCCCGCCCGCCCGGCACGCCATCGATCTCGAACCCTTCCGTATCGCCTGCAATGATCGACCGGATGCTCTCGCCTTCGCCGAACTCGATGGTCGTGACATGGGTCAAGGAAACACTCAGGCGATAGACTTGGCCTTCCTGATAGGTCGCGATCCGGACACGGCTATCATTCGGCCCGCCGCGCGGGACGGCTTCCGCCAAGGCAGGGCTTAGAGGCATCAGAAGAACCAAAAAGGCGACCAAGAACGACTGTGCGTTTCCGGATAGTTTGGTGCTGCCAATAACCTGCCACGCTTTGCGCTCTCGGGACATTGTCAGCAAATTTCTCATTAGTGTAATCCAGAAACGCACCTATCAGTTCTCCAATCTGTCAGAGCGGATGGCGTATTCGACGACCGTGAAGCCGAAGGGATTGGTCCAGACCTCGTCGATTGAACGACGCTCTTCAGGGCGGAACTCAAAGAGGAGGGTCGCCGTGAAAAGGCCCGTCTGGACGCCGTTGATCGAGGTCAGGCGCTTGCGCAGACGGACTGTCGCACGGTTGGTGCCAATCCGGTTGATACTGAGGATCTCGACCTCAAGCCGCGCATTCGGTCCATAGACCGTTGGAGGGTATTCGGCGTTGGCCGAGTTCCAGATTTGCCTAAGGGAAGCCGCTGCCGCGCCATCGGAACTCGCCAGCACCCGCCGGATGCGGACATCGTTGTCGAGTTGATTGTAGACCTCGCGCTCGGTCACATATCGGAAGACTTCCGCTTCAATGATCGCCTGGTTTTCCGTGACGGTCGTGGCCCCGACCGACGCTTCCGGAAGGGCAAAACCACTCTCGGGATCGTAAGGCACGACGACTGGCGGTGGATCGACGTCGAGGATCGCGACGGCAGCCGCGCTCAGGCATCCGACAATGCCAAAGATCAGGCCAATCAGACCGAGTCGTTGCCAGAGCCGTTCGCGTCTGAGCGCCCCGTAAACCAGTTCCTCCTCGATGATGGCCTGTTCTTCGTCCAATGCTCGAAACTCTACTCTGCGCGGAGTTCCGGGAGCGTGAACTCCATGAAGCGTTGTTCCTCGGCAATGGTGGCGGCATCAATGACACCGCCGGTTCCATCACCAACGGTCTGGACCGCTTCGAGCTGCCACATGGCCACGAGCGCGATCGCGAGCTCGGCCGTCACGCGGGTGTTCAGATCGACGCTTTCCTTCAGCTCATCCATGTCGTCGATTAGCCCGACCAGGCGTTCCACGCGTTCGAGGCTTTGCCCGGCATCGTCATAGCTGTTTTGTGCAGCGGCGGAGATCAGCGCGCCGGTGGTCGCCTGTGTGGCGATGCGCTCTGCACCCGGGTTGCCGCTGCGCGCCATCTCGGCGAGCGTGTCCTCGTCGAAGCCGAGGTCGGCTAGGACGCGGTCCATTTGGGTTTCGATCTCGCTGGCACCGGAGCCCGTCAGGCCAGAGAAGTCGCCGGTTCGGATCGCTTCGATGGTGGCGATGATGTCGCCGAACTCCTGGTCGAGAAGACCATTGAGCTCTTTCTCCATCTCCGTGCGGATGATTTCCGGAAGTTCTGCCAGCCGTGTCAGGGCCTCATAGGTGCGCTGCAACTCCGCGAGTTGGTCCGTGAGTGTGGCGAGTTGTTCGCGGAGTTGCAGCAACTGCTCGTTTTGCAGCAGCTCGTCTTCGATCATCTGCCGAAGCTGCTGGATGTTTTGGGCGATGTTTTGAGCATCGACGGTCGGAACTCCTTGGGCGAGGGCAGGGGCGCTGACCGGGAGCGGCGACAGGATCGCAAGCGCCCCAATTAGCGCCGTTGAGCGTAGCCACTGTGAGGGTTTCTGGAACATGGTCATCAATCAAAATCCTCCAATGTGAACTCCATGAAGTCCTGCTCCGCCATGCGGGTCGCAGCTTGCTGGAGTTGTGCGGCACTAAGGGGTTGGGTGCGCGCGGCCTGCAGGCGGATACGCGCGGCCAACAGGCGGACAAGCTCGGCGCGGGCATAGGTGTTGAGCGCCATGCTCTCCTGGATGTCGTCGGTCTCGCCGATCCGGATGACGATGTCTCGGATACGCAGGGCGGCCTGTTGAATCGCGAGCGGCGAGTTGTTCCCATAGAAGGCCGCACCATGCCCGGTCATTGACAGGTTCGCGTTTGCGAGCAGTGCCGGATCGATCGTGCCCAAGGCTTCGATGCCGCCGATCCGCGAAAGGTAAAGGTTGTAGCGTTCCGGGATGACCTGGACGTAGTGCTGGGTCTCGGCAAAGGGGGGCACCCCGCCATATTCGAACACCCGCCCCGGTCCGGCATTGTAGGCCGCGAGGGCGTTGATGATGTTGCCATCGAAGGTGTTGAGCTGTGCTGCGAGATAGCGCGCGCCGCCTTCAACCTGAAGATAGGGGCTGTTGAAGTACTCTGGGTTGATCCCAAGATCGCTGGCCGTGCCCGGCATGATCTGGGTCAGACCGAAGGCCCCGGCCGGCGAGCGTGCCCCAATCGAGAAGCGGCTTTCTTGCCAGATCAGGGCCTGAAGGAGCGCGCGCCACTGCACGACGGACAGGCCGGCCTGACTGATCCCGGGCCGCACATGGGTTTCCTGGGCGACCCGGATGATCAGCTGCTCGATGTTTTCACCTGCATCCCCAAACATGAGATCACCGCCGGGATTGGGATCCAGATCCGCGGTGCCGTAGACCGCTTCGACTGACCGCGCCGGATCTCCGCTGCCGCCTTCGAGGTCAGAGACCATCGCGGGCAGACCCTGACCGCCAAAGCTGGTTTGGGCGTCGAGGATGCGTTGCAGGACGCCCAACTGTTCTTGTTCGATCTCGGTCAGGAGTTCCTGGACGGACAAGGTCTCGCGCTGGATTTCGAGATCGGTTTCGCGATGCCGTGTCTCGACGAGATCGCGGGCGGTCAGCCCGCCATCGTTCACCGGTACGCCTTGGGCAAAGACTGCGGCCGGCAGCACAAACACTGCAAGGGTATGGAACGCCCTAAACCTCAAGGTCCGCCTCCGTGGTCTCCAAGGGCATGAAGATGCAGTCCTGCTCGATCGGTGCGACAGCCGCGCGGAACGCAAAGCAATTGACCGTCGGCTCGCGGTATTGCGCGCAGGCGCTCAGCAATCCGATGATGGCGAGAAGGAGAAGGGCTCGGATCATGAAAGCCTCCAGAAGTCAGGACGGTCACGGTAGTCAGCCCCCACAAGCGCCTCACCCTTTTCCATACCCCCGAGGATCGTCAGGTAGGGGCCAAGGGCAGAAAGGTCGGCGTCAACGACGACAGAACCGGTATCGTCTCGAACGAGCGCCAATCGGCTTGCGCTGCCGGTGTTCAAAAGCACATCGAGCTCTTTCTCTTGGAGATTGAGCATTGCGTAGTCAGACGCATGCGCGCGGATGTTTGGCAGTAGGATTTCGGTCGGGACGGCTTCGACGATGGTCTTGCCGGTGCGCGTGCGTTCGAGCTGGCTTGCATACTGGGTCATCATGACCGCGACGGTGTTCTGCTTCCGGGCTGTCACCAGCCAGTTTGAAAGCCGTTCCGCGAAATACGCATTGTCGAGGGCCTTCCAGGCCTCATCGATGACAATGATGGTCGGGCGCCGATCTTCGATCTCCCGCTCGATCCGGCGGAAGAGATAGGAGAGCACGGCCATCCGTTCTTTCTCGCTTTCGCTGTCGAGGATGCCGGTCAGATCGAAGCCGACGACATCACCTTCGAGCGAGAAGGTGTCTTCGAGGCTTTGTCCGAAGATCCAGCCGTAGCGGCCGTCCTCGGTCCATTCGAGGAGACGCTGATGCAGATCGCCGTCATCGTCTGTTGAGACGAAGAGCGAAGCGAAGTCTTTCCAATTCCGCAACTGCGGATTGGCCGCGCCTGCGTTCTGGCGCACGACCTCCTGGATGCGGTTGGTTTGCGCCGGCGTCAGCGGTTTGTCCGCGCGGTAGAGCAGGGAGGCCAGCCAGTCCGAGAGCCACGCCGTGCCGCGATTGTCGATCTCCGTCCAAAGCGGGTTTAGCCCCGTCGCCTGTCCGGCCTTGATAGAGGCATAGCGTCCACCATTGGCGCGCACAGCCATCTCCATGCCGAGACGATAGTCGAAGACAAAGATGCGCGCGCCACATCGTCGGGCTTGGGTCATCAGGAAGGCAGATAGTACCGACTTGCCAGACCCGGGCCGCCCAAGGATCAGCGTGTGGCCGCTCGTCGGTTCTTTTTCAGGCGAGCCCTGCTCGTGATAGGAGAACCGATAGGCACTTTGCTCCGGCGTCGGGAAGAGCGTGATCTCCTCACCCCAGGGCAGTTGGTGCTTCTCCTTGCCGAGCTGCGTGCGATGCAGCGCTGCGAAATCCGCAAAGTTGCGGTTGGTGATTGCGCTCGCGCGGACGCGCTTGGGCTGGTTGCCGGGATGCTGGCTGAAGTAGTGCGTCTTCGCCGCCATCCGTTCGCCGATCATCTTCACGCCTTCGGCGGCGGCAGCGTTCACAATCTCGGCGCCGAGGGTCTGCAGCTCGTCGAGGCTGTCGCAGAAAACGGTGACCACCATATGGTGCTCCCCGAAGCTCTGGCGCTTGGCCTCGAGATCGTCATGGGCGATGTCGAGCGCTTCGAGGAGCGAGAGTGCTGCGTCCTGCGAGGCCTGCATCTGGCGCTTCTGTCGTTTGATGCGGCCCGCCATCAGATTGGAATTGATCGGCGTGAACGAGTGGGTGACGATCATGTCGACTGGCAGGTTCAGCATGTCGAACATCGTGCAGGTCGTTCCCTCAGCGTATTCACCGATGGTGAAGCTCTTCCCGTAGCGATGCCCGACCACGCCTTCCGACAACTCGAAATGCTCGTCGAAGAAGGTTACGCGCGTGTTGGCAACATTCGCGGCGAGGAAGCCATATCGGTTCGCAGGATAAAGCGGCATCTCTTGGCCGGTGTTCAGCGCCCCAAGAAACCCGATCAGCTCGCCAGAAGGCGCATC
>CAWUIJ010000139.1:0-6738 GCA_963922235.1 uncultured Parvularcula sp.
TCGGCCGAGCGGCGGGATGTCTTAAGACAAAGCAACACGTCCATTAAAGCTTGGAGCGATCGGCGGACGGCGGCAAGCGCTCGCCTCCAAGAACTGCAGTCCGAACGTCGGCGCCTTGAAGCTGATCAGCTGGCTGCCAATGACGACCAAGGCCGGGAAACAGCACGGCTTGCCGATCTCACCACTGTCGCTGAGGGGCACAAAGAGCTTTGGGGCCAGTCCCAGGCATCAGTCGCCAACTTACAAGGCCAGATGAGCCAAGCCGACCGCGAACGGCGCGAAGCCGAAGCTGTCGCCGGAACAGCGCGTGAAGCAGCAGCAACACTGACTGCTGAACTGAGCGGTGCCCAGACCAAACTCGAAGAGGCTCTCACTGAGGCGGGCGTCAGCGCAGAAGACGCTGCCGCGTCGATCACCGAGGGCGACAGTACGGTGAGCGCTGACGAGCTTGCGCGCAAGCTGACCAAGCTCGAACAAGAGCGTGAGCGGATGGGTGCGGTCAACTTGCTCGCTGCGGAAGAAAAAGAGCAAGTGGACGAGCGCCTGACCACGCTTCGGCGCGAGCGCGGCGATTGTGATGCCGCATCGAACCAGCTGCGCAATGCAGTCAACTCGATCAACCGCGAAGGTCGTCAACGACTTCTCGCCGCCTTTGACACCGTGAACGGACATTTCCGCGACCTCTTCACGAGTCTCTTTGGAGGCGGTGAAGCGCAGCTTCGATTTGTCGATAGCGATGATCCGCTAGCGGCAGGTCTTGAAATCTTTGCCTGCCCTCCTGGCAAGAAGCTTCAGTCATTGAGCCTCATGTCGGGCGGTGAGCAAGCGCTCACTGCAACGGCGTTGATCTTCGCCGCATTCCGCACCAATCCAGCACCAATTTGCGTTTTGGATGAGGTGGATGCACCGCTCGATGATGCCAATGTTGAGCGCTTCTGCAACCTCCTGACACTGATGGCTTCATCAAGCTCGACCCGCTTCCTGGTCGTCACCCACCATCCGTTGACCATGTCTCGGATGGACCGGCTCTACGGTGTCACGATGATGGAGCGCGGTGTCAGTCAGCTCTTCAGCTTGGATCTTGAGTCAGCTCGGCGCCTGGCTGCTTAGAACACCGGCGAGGAGGGTTCTCACGGCCTCGTCATCGCCAGGTGCCCCTGCTCGCAGCCACGCCTCTTCGAAAAGGCGCAAGATCTCTCCGATTTGCTCTCCAGGCGGAAGACCAGCAGCAATCAGATCCCGGCCAGCAATCGGAAGAACTGGAATCGCACCGGTCTCAACCGCGTGCACCAAGTTGGCATCGAAGGACACATCCCTCGCTTTTGCGAGCCGCAGACCGTCAGCCGCGACACCTCTGCCAAACTCGTAGAGGAGCCGTGTTGCAGAGGCTCCGGCCTTCACCCTCAAGACAACCGCCTCGAGATCACGATAGTTTTTCAAAAAGTCTGTAGGCGGCTTGAAAGCCTCACGCAGGGTGTCTTCTCCGAGCCCGGGCCAGAGAGCCGCAACCCCGAGCGCAACAGGAAGATCCGTGGTCGAATGCACCTTCTCAAAGGCCTTAAGATCGACTGAGGCCTCCACAATACGCCTCAGCACACCGGCCTCTTCTGCAGCTTTCATCGCTGTCGGGGCGCACTTTGTCGATAGTGTGCGTGACAGCTCCGACCAGATCCGCTCCTTGGAAAGATGATCAAGCAGCGCGGCATGATCTGCAATCGCGCGCATCGCATCTTGATCAAAAACATCGCCAAAACGCGCGGAAAAGCGGAAGAAACGCATGATGCGGAGGGCGTCCTCACGGATCCTCTCGCTTGGCTCCCCAATAAACCGGACACGTTGCGCTTCGAGATCTGCCAAACCGCCCGCGGGGTCCCAGAGATTCCCTTCTCTGTCAGCATAGAGCGCATTGATTGTGAAATCGCGCCGCTGCCAATCGAGGTCCCAATCTTTTGTGAACGCAACCGATGCATGACGGCCATCGGTCTCGATATCGCTCCTTAGGCTTGTGCATTCACACACCAGCCCGCCTACGATCGCTGTGATCGTTCCGTGGGCTGCACCCGTGGCAACCCAACGCATGCCGGCCCGACCAAAGGCTCCGCTCATCTCATCCGGTGTGAGCGTGGTGGCTATGTCGATGTCAATCGCATCGCTCGAAAGCGGTGTCAGGCCGAGGAGCGTGTCCCGCACGCAGCCACCCACCAGGCGCGCCTCGCCTTCTCTGTGCAGAACGGTGAACACAGATTGCAATCGCTCATCACTGAGCCAAGCAAATTTAGCGTCCGCTGGCATAATGGAAGACGTCCGAGAAGGTCCTGAGAATTCCTGCCGTCAGTCCCCAGATGTTCCGCCTGATGCCCGCTGTATCAAAAACAGGGACGGCGTACATATCATAGGGGACGTCATCGAAAATCTTCTGCTCCACCACATGGTTGTCACGGTCGAGCAAAGCAGCAAGCGGCACTTCGAAGGCTTCAGAGACTTCACGCGGGCATGGCTCGACAGGGACATGGGGATCAATGACACCGATGACGGGCGTCACGACATAACCAAGCCCACCGTGATGGGGACCGAGAACACCGAGAACATCGATCCCGGCAGCAGGCAACCCCACCTCTTCTTCGGCCTCGCGAAGCGCTGTGCCGATATCGCCGTCATCGTCATCTTTCGGCATGCCGCCTGGAAGACCAATCTGACCAGCATGAGAGGGCATAGTGGGTGCACGGACCGTCATGACCACAGTCGGATCATCACTTCCGCGTACACCGATCAAGACCGATGCTGGTCGCGGCGCCTTCGGCGGTGATTTGATGATCGGGGCGTGGGCGAGCTGAGGGTTCAGCTCTTGGAAAAGGTGCCTCTCCCGACGGGCTTCAGGCGCAGTCAGGCCCTGGGCGATCGTCTGGCGCCAATCCATCATGCGTCACCTGTCTGCATGGGAAGAGAGAACGTCATTCCCGCGCTTTCGATCCTGACAGCGTCGTCGCCCTCTTCAGCATCGGTCTCGTCAATCAACCGATAATAGGCAGCACGGCTCAGTCTCGCTTCGAGGTTTCCGCGGACATGGAGATAAGGAGCGTCATGGCCGAGGGCTTTGCTCTTCCGAAGCTCTAAGGGGTGCTCCTTGGACAGAAGAACTTTATCGCCCACATTGGTGACAAAGACGAGGCCCTCGTCGGTGCGATCGAAATCAACGGCAATGAAGGGCACATCTTCCACGATGATCGTGACGCGCTCGACCGGGGTCACGAGGACGTATTCATCTTCATCTCGCCGCAAGATCCGGGAAAAGAGCCGGACGAGCTGCGGCCGCGTCATCGGGGTGCCCTCGTGCCACCAGGAGCCATCGTCTTTGATGACGAGATCCATCGAACCGCAATGCGTGGGATGCCAGTTTTCTACAGGGAGAGGCTTGTCGCCTCCGGCGTCACTCAACGAAGCTGCGAGGCGGCTCAGGTCGGTCATCCCCAAGAAATGGAAGCGCCCGGCCTTGCGGTCAAGCAAAGCCGGGCGCTGCCAGGAAAAGTGGGGCGAAGAGACGCTTAGTTGTCTTCGCAAGCCAAGCAGCGAACGTAGACGCCGCGCGGATCATCGTGGGCAGCTTCGATCAGAAGCTCCTGCTGAACGATCTTGGCAGCCTTGCCGACGGACGTGCGTTCAAGCTTTTCGAGGCCAAGCACATCCTTCGGAAGAGCCGAGGCAATCGCCGCTTCGGCACCGAGGCTCTCGAGGAACTGCTCAAACTGCGATTTCTCGCGCGAGGAACCCACGGCATCATAGTCCTCGAGACCAGCAAGCTCAGCCGCCGCATCCAATGCATCTTCGAGCTCACCAAGCTCATCGACGAGGCCCAGCTCCAAGGCTTGCGAGCCGATCCAGACACGGCCTTGGCCACGCTCATCGACCTCTTCCGGTGTCAGTCCACGACCGTCAGAGACTGTGGTGAGGAAGTCGCGATAGGCCTCTTCCACGCTGTATTGAGCGATTTCGGAAAAGCTCTCCGGCAAGCCGCCGAGGAACGCTGCATCGAGCGATGAAAGCGGCGTGGTGCCCACACCATCGACGTTCACACCGTAACGCGCCGCGAGGTTCTCGGCAGTCGGGATGAACGAGTAAACACCGATCGAACCCGTGATTGT
The DNA here is from genome assembly GCA_963922235.1 of uncultured Parvularcula sp. Classification (GTDB taxonomy): domain Bacteria; phylum Pseudomonadota; class Alphaproteobacteria; order Caulobacterales; family Parvularculaceae; genus Parvularcula. The sequence continues at coordinate 4,140 of CAWUIJ010000139.1, forward strand.
GGTTTCAGACGCGAAGATCTTATCCGCTGGCGCAGAGATCCAGTATCCGCCTGAAGCTGCGAAGGAGCTCATTGAAGCGACAACCGGTTTGCCTGCTTCTTTCAAAGCCTCGAGCTCTTCGTACATCAGCTGAGCCGCGAAGAGTGCGCCGCCTGGCGAGTCGACACGCAGAACGACAGCAGCGACGTCTTCATCCTCACGCGCATCACGGATGCGCTTAGCGATGACCTCACCAGAAGCGTTGGTGCCATCACCCTCGCCCATCACGATCGCGCCCTCGACAGGGATCACCATGATGTTCGGAACATCGCTGCGATCTTCAGGCTCTGGGATGGTCGACCGGTACGTGTCGAGATCGACGAATTTCAGATCGCCTTCCTCGTCCTCGCCGACCATGTCCACGAGGAACGCTTTGCGTTCCACGCGAGAACCGATCTCGTCCACATAGCCGCTCTCAAGGGCTGTCAGAGCGAGGTCGCCGCGCGCAGCCCGAACATATTCAGGCAGTTGATCGGAGAAACCTTTGGTCGCGCCCTCACCCAGGCCCCGGTTCTCATCGATCCGCGAGGCCACTGAGTCCCACATCACGCTAAGATAAGCGAGGTTCGCCTCCGCTGCTTCCGGGGACATGTCATCGCGGAAGTAAGGCTCAAGTGCGGACTTGAAGGTGCCCACGCGGAAAACGTTCCGCGTGACATCGAGGTTCTCAAGAAGGGTCGAATAGTAGGTCCGGTAACGCCCGAAGCCTTGGAAAATCACGGCACCGTAGTCGTGCATGAGAACCGTGTTTGCTTCCGAAGCGACGAGGTACTGGGCCTGGCCATAATAGTCACCGATGGCGACCACGTCCTTGCCGCTCTCGCGGAACGTCTCGACTGCATCAGCGAGAATATGCGCTTTGGAGAGGTAGCTTGACGGAATGATCAGGCCTTCGAGATCGAGCACCATCGACGTGATGCGCTCGTCTTCGGCGGCTGCTTCGATGCTGGTGACCAGCTGATGCACGCTCACGCGGCCATCACTGCTGCTGCCGAACACTTCATCGAGGGCTTCTTCGAAAGGATCTGGGGTTGGCTCCGTCTCTGAAAGCACACCCACGGGGTTGAAGAGCAGCGACGAGCCTTCGGGGATCTTGATGGTCGGGCCTTCGCGGCTTGGGTCACCGCCTGGCGATGACATGCCGCTAAACACCGAAATCACAATGGCGAACAGGACGATAAAGAGAAAAGCTTGCAAAAACAGAGCGCCGCCAACAACGACTTTGGCAAAACCTCGGAAAAACGACCAAACGGTCATACGCGAGCCAGCCGCGCTATCATGATTGCTCAAGAGTGCCTCCCAAACGGAACAGATGTGTCCGCGCAACGCGCCGACGATAGTCGATTTATCGATAAATAATCAATCAAAACCCCACTACGAGAGAAAAATGCCTTTTTTCGATTGCCAATTCGCCATTTGCCCACGCTTTCAACGCATCCTAGCCAAAGGAACCGACGGTTTGGGAGGACAGCCCTGTGGCAAGTGACGATCAATCAGCCTTGGCGGCCTTTGATGCCCTGAGCATTCGCCTTGGCAAAGCACGCAAGGCTCTTGCCGATGTCGTCTTTGGCCAGGACCAAGTGATTGACGAGGTCCTGGTCACGCTTCTTTGCGGTGGGCATGGCTTGTTGGTTGGAACGCCCGGTCTCGCGAAAACGCGGTTGGTGAAGTCAGCGGGTGTGGTGCTCGGCCTGTCATCCAAGCGCGTGCAGTTCACACCAGATTTGATGCCATCGGATATTCTCGGTGCGGAGGTCTTGGACGAGGACTCTCAAGGTCGCCGTCACTTCCGTTTCATTGAAGGACCAGTCTTCTCGCAGCTCCTGATGGCCGATGAGATCAACCGCGCCAGCCCGCGGACACAGTCGGCGCTTCTCGAAGCGATGCAAGAACAGCAAGTGACCATCGGCGGCGAAGTGCGCCCCCTGCCTGCGCCTTTCCACGTGCTCGCGACCCAGAACCCGATCGAGCAGGAGGGCACCTATCCTCTGCCCGAGGCCCAGCTCGACCGGTTTCTGATGCAGATCAATGTGGAACAGCCAAGCCTCGATGCTGAGCGTGAGATGCTCCGTGCCACGACATTTGAACAAACGATCGAGCCGGAACAAGTTCTCACCCCTGGCCTTCTCCAAGAAGCACAACATCTTGTCCGGAGCATGCCCATTGCTGACACGCTGATCGAGACGGTGCTGGAACTCGTGCGGACAGCACGGCCAGGCGGGCGTTTTGCTGACTATCTCCGCTGGGGGCCTGGCCCGCGGGCGAGCCAAGCGTTCAGCTTGGCCTTGCGTGCGCGAGCACTCCTGCGCGGTGCGCCCAGCCCTGAAACCGAGGACCTTTTGGCTCTTGCGGCACCCATCCTCCGCCACCGGATGGCCTTGAGCTTCACCGCACGCGCCGAGGGCCAAACAATTGAGCCGCTGATCGCCGGTATGCTGGAGCATACTGTCTCGTGACAACATCGCCTGCCACCCTTGAGCAGGAAGCCGCCCGCGCGGCGCAGGGCTTGCCCGAACTGATCGCTGCGGCGGAACACGCCGCGATGGCGGTCACAGCGGGA
>CAWUIJ010000140.1:0-6541 GCA_963922235.1 uncultured Parvularcula sp.
GTGAGCATGTCATCACGCTCCCATTGGGCGAAAGTGCGGCTCACCGTTTCGATCGTCAGTCCCGTGAAGTCTGCGATCTGCTGTCTGGTGAGGGGAAGGTCGAGCTCTCCTTCATCCTGACCCAGACAATCAGCAACCAGATGGACGAAATCTGCGAGACGTTCCGTCGCTGATTTCCGAGACAGCATCGTGATGTGGCGTCGTTCGATCGCCAGGCGATCTTGCATTTGTTCCAAAAGGAACTGGGCTGTTTGGGGCTCGGCGAGAAGGTCTTTCGCTTGGAAGAAAGCGACCTGGCAAGGATTTAAAGCTTCCGCATAGTGATCAATTTCACCAGTTGTTTCGAAATGGAGGAAGTCGCCTGGGCCTGCAAGATCGAGCACTTGGCGGCGACCATCGGGCAGGAGGGCATAGATGATGACCGCACCGCTGAGCAGTTTAGGAAGCGATCCTGCAGCATCACCGGCGGCAAAAATGGTCTCGCGTTTTTTGAAGCTTTGGATTGGTGCAGCCATGGGTCTCTCCATCGTGAAGAGACAATGGCAAATCGCTTCGCCCGCCGGAATCCGGACCGCTACGTAAGGAGAAGCCCTTATGCGGAGGGCGTCTGCAGCGCCGTGACCGCGTCGAGGAGGCCTTGGGTATCGAGGGGTTTCCTGAACGCCGCGACGGGATTGATCGAAGCGACCCCGGCTTCGAAGGCCCGGTTTCGGAGGCCTGAGATCACGTAGATTGAGGGAGAGATACCCCGGGCGTGGAGAGTCGCTGCGATGTCTGTTCCGTTCATTCCGGGCAAGTCCAGGTCCAAAATCAGGACGTCTTCCTGGCCTGGACGCGCGATGTCGAGGAACCTTTCGCCGCTCTCGAATGCGTGGCAGGACCAGCCTTGGCCTTCAACCAGCATCACGAGCGCCTCGCGGACAGCGAGGTCGTCCTCAACGACGAAGACATGGCGCATAGGCTGAGAGATTGGTGAGTGGTCCACCGGTGCATCATACCGCTTCCTCAAGGAAGGGCCTTGCGTTGACGCAATGTCGCAGATCTATTCGTGCCCCGATCCGACCATCAGACGAACGAGGCCAGCCACGTTGCGGACGCCCAGCTTTTTCAGAACACGTGCGCGGTGAATTTCGACGGTCCTTGGGCTGCAATCGAGCGAGCGCCCTACCTCTTTGTTGCTGAGCCCTTGGGTCAGAAGGTCAGCGACCTCACGCTCCCGCGGGGTGAGATCGGTCAGCAAGTCGTCTTGGACTTGTGTGTCGTCTCGCGGGTTGGAGACGTCCGCGACGGCTTCTGTCAGCTGCTCAGCCGTGAAGGGCTTTTCGATGAAGCTCGATGCACCCAGCTTCATCGCCTGCACCGCGACCTGAATATCACCGTGGGCGCTGATCATCAGCACGGGGTAGGGCAGTGTCGTGTGGCGATCCTGGAGCTCTTGCAGAACTTGGAGGCCGGTCCGCCCGGGCATTTTCAGATCAAGGAAAACGGCTGACCAGCTTTCAGCTGAGCCTTCTTCGAGGAAGTGGTCACCATTCTTGAAACCCACCGCCTGATGGCCTTCGCTGGTGAGAACGAGCACCGCGCTGTCCCGGACGCTATCATCGTCATCAATGACGGCCACGCGGAGCGCTTCAGCCACGGTCTGTCTCCCTCGGACGAGGCAACTCCAAGCAGAAGAGCGCCCCTGACAACTTATCCGTATCGGGATTGGCGCGGCGATAGGTCAGTTTGCCGCCATGTCCTTCTGCGATTGTGCGGCAGATCGACAGGCCAATGCCAAGGCCATTCTCTTTGGTTGTGAGGAAAGGTTCAAACAGAGCGTCGGCGAATTCCGGACTCACGCCTGGTCCATTGTCGATCACATCGATGCGTATACGGTCATCGACCGAAGAGCGAACCATCACGAGCCGATCGTCCTGGCCATCTGTGGCGTCCAAGGCATTCTTGATGAGATTGACCAAGATCATCCGGATTTGGGTGGGGTCACCGAAGACATGGGTGCGGGCGATATCACCCAGTTGAATAGACGTGCCCTTGCGGTCGACCAAACGGCAGAGATCCGCTGCGCTTTCGATCACCTCTTCGACGGCAAAGCTCAGCCTTTCGCCATCGGTCCGCTCGACCATCTCTCTGATTCGCCGAACAATATTGCCTGCGCGCCCGGCCTCATCGCGGACACGGTTGAAGATGTCGCGCGCGCCGGCGGGATTGGTCTCAAGCTGCTTGTCGGCAGCGACAAGGAAAAGTTCAATCGCGGTGAGCGGCTGGTTCAGCTCGTGCGCGAGCGCGGCGCCCATCTCGTTGACTGCGGAATAGCGGCTGATCATTTCGAGCTGCTCTTGCAGCATTTGATTGCGCTCGCGGGTTGCGACCTCTTCAGAGAGATCTCGCACAATGCCGACAAAGAAGCGCTCGCCGTCTTCTGTGAATTCGCCGACGGACAAATGCATGGGAAAGACAGTGCCGTCGCTCCTTTGGCCTTCGACCTGGCGTCCCACTCCGATGACCTGGGCTGGTCCGCCGGACATATAGCTGTCGATGAACCCTTGATGCTGGTCGGCATAGGCTGACGGCATCAACATCTCGATCTTCTGACCCAAGACCTCCTGCTCTTTGTATCCGAAGATCCGTTCTGAGGCCTTGTTGTAAAGACGCACGCGGCCGTCTGCCGAAATAGACAAGATCCCATCAACAGCGGTGTTGATGAGCGCTCTTAATTGCGCTTGCTCATACATGCTTAGGTCTTACGACAGCAGGTCAATTCAGCCTAGAACTTACCGCTGTTGATGGCCGAGTTTTACAGCCAAGGAATGGGGATTAGGCTTCGGAATGAAGAGCCGTGTGCTGACGGATAAGCCCTTGGGCGGTGTATTTCAAGACCGCCGTTGCTTCTTCTACGGACAGATCAGAGCCTTCTCTCAAACGGACCCAATTGTCGAAGCCGAATACTGCGTCCAGCGCGAGGACCAAGATCGCCCGTCCTTCCACGTCTTTAGGCACGATAGCTTCGACACCAGACCGTTCGAGGGAGATGCTGCGTTCGACGCCATCGCTGAGTGCAGTCGAATTCGCCTGCATCAAACGAGCAAACTTACCGGCGTAATACCCCGCCTCAAAAATCTCTGCACGTCGTTCTGCCACCTCGAGAACCAAGTCCTGCCACTTCGTTGCTTCATAGGGCCTGAGGACGATCGGCAGGATGATCCGCTGATGCACCTGCGCATCCATTTCGCGGTAGAGGCTGTCCATATCCTCGAAATGGTTGAAGACTGTCCGGAGGCCGATTTGTGCCTCTTTGGCGATATCGACGGCACCGAACCGAGGGTGTCCCTTCGAAACCAGTGCAATCACCGCATCGATGATGCGTTGTCTGCTGAGTTCAGATCGAGATGTGCGAGGTCCACTCCGCTGGTTTGTTTTTGTCCGCCGGACCGGCTTTTTTCGCTGAATTTTTTTATCAGACAAAATCGCCTCTTTCACACGTCGATAGGGGCAAGACGCCCAAAAACACTGGCGACAAGACTAGAAAACTTCGCGAAGAGAGCAAGTGCCTTCGCCGGTTCAACGGCCAGATCTGAGGCGTTCTATGTCGAGTGTGGCTGCTTGGTAGGCGAGAGTTGCAGCAGCGAGGGTGAATTCTGCTTCTGCCAGGCGAACTTGCGCGTTTGCGGCGGACTGTTCGCGTAAGTTGACGAGGAAGAAGTCGCTCGCGCCGCTCCGGAAGCGGGTGCGCTCCGCTTCGCGCAAAGCATCGGCTTGTTGTGTTTCTTGGCGCGTCAGATCGAGCAAGTCCCTGGCTGTTTCGAGAGAGACGATGATATCGCGAAGCTCTCGCACGATCTGATCACGGAGAAGGCGTTGGCGCTGCTCGATGGCAGTGATTTCTGCTTCAGCAGCGCGCAATCGACCGCGCGCATCCCGGCGTCCGAGGGGAACAGAGAGGGTCACGCCTGCGATCACTTCCCGCTCGTCACGGCTGATGCCGCCAGGGCCGATCGCTCCGAAATCGTCTGCCGCTTCGATACCTAAGCGCAACTCTGGCTGCAGATCATTTTTCGCAAGGTCGCGGTCCAACTCGAGGCGTTGTTGCGCAAGGCTGAGGATCTCAAGATCAGGCCGGATCGTCAGCAACTCCCGCGCATCCACATCTCCGCCGCCTTGCGGAAGCGGGAGAGCCTGGGGAAGTTGATCGGCATTGGGAACAATGGGCGAGCCGCTCTCGTCCCGCAAAAAAAGCGAGAGTGCGTTGGCTGCTAGAGTGAGATCCTGCTCACCGCGCCGCACAAGCTCGCGGCGACGGGTCAGGTTTTGGGCATTCTCGGTGAGGACGATCCGCGCGCGGGCACCCGATGCCACCTCACGCCGAAGGGCATCATCGCGACGCTCAGCGAGGGCAAGCAAGTCCTGGTAAGCCTTCAGTTCACGCCCTTTGGCGACCCAACGCCAGTAGGCAGTCAGGGCGCTTTGTTGCACCTCGATTTGGGTGAGGAGCACGTCGAGTTCGGCGGCAGAGACGTTGATGTTGGCCTCACGGAGGCCTGCCCGCCGATTGTCAATCGCGCGGTCCCGAAGGAGATTGAAGAGGACACCAATCTTCACCTCGCCGCCTTGGTCAGTGAAGTATTCATCCTCATAGATCGGAAAATCGCCCTGGCTCACGCGGTAGCCACCGTAAAGCTCTGTGCCCAATGGACCTAAAGCGCGTGAGACAGACACTTCGGCTGTGTCACCGGAGTAGAAACCGTCAAGCCGTGCGCGGGCTCTGGTCTCCACCAGTGTATCGAAGGCACCAAGGGATGACAGTCGCCGCGCGAGGGCTGCGCTGCGTTCCGCCTCCGCTGCTACGATCTCAGGATAGTACTCCGCCGTCGACTGAGCGACGGTTTGAGGAAGGAGAGGGGTGTTGGCGTGGGCGGCGGCAAAAACGAAACAGACAGAGGACAGAAGGAACTTCACGGCTGAGCGGTTCCTCCTTGCACCTGTTCAACGAACTCCGGCGGGAAATTGTTCAGCTGGCGCCATAACTCATAGCCAAGGCTGACGCGGTTCAAGAGAACCCAGCCGCGAGCGGCGGCACCAAACCGGATGAAGCGCTCATCCGGCCACGGTGTTTCTGCATTCTCGTCTTCGGTCACCAGAACGCGGAACTGGCCATTCGCCTGGGCTACAGGATCCACTGCGAAGACAACGCCGTCAAACGCCCCGATCGCCACAGAAGGCCAGCCGGAGAACTGAACTGCGGGCCACCCTTCAAAAACAAGGCGGACCGGCGAGCCAATATGGACCAGTGCCACATCGCGGCCATCGAGATAGAGCTCAACGACGCGCACCGCTGCATCTGGCTGGAACGTTGCCACTGGATCGCCCACGGAAACTGTGGTGGCTGAATCGCCAGCATTCAGTCTCAGGATGGTTCCATCCCGAGGTGCGCGCAAAAGCTGCTGCGACTGGCGGGAGATGTCGACCTGTTGCCGGGTCAATGCTGCCTCAGATGCGGCGAGGTCGGAGCGCAAACCATCGATGCGGATGCGGGCTTGTTCCATATCCCGCGGCGCCGCGAGCCCTTCGTTAAGAAGCTGCTCAATCCGGCGCAGATCGAGCTGTGCCGTGGCGAGCGCTGATTCCGCCGCATTGCGCTGATTGAGAAGCTGCTGCTGTTCCGCCGTTAGCCGTTCAATGAGGCGCGGATCGTTATCGGCAATCTTGAGGATAGGGTCACCGGCCTCAACCATTGATCCGTCGCGCACGAACCATTGCTCAATTCGCCCGGAGACAAGAGCGTTGATCTCTTGTGGTCGGTCATTGGGATCGAGCGCTGTGACAACGCCGACGCCTGCCGTGGTTTGCACCCAAGGGGTGAAGAGTAAGAAGGCAACCGCTGCTGCCACGAACACAGTGAGCATGACGGCGATCACGCGGATGATCTTCGGGGTTTTGATGCTGTCGAGGGTCTTGAAATACCGAATATGGCGTTCACGGAACGGCATGATCAAACCTCCTCAAAGATCTCGCGTGCCGAGGTTTCCGGCATAGGCGGAAGACCAATGGATGCAGCGAAGGAGGGGTGGTCGGAGAAGAGGCTCTGCTTTTCGAGGCGAAGATCAAGGTAGTGCCCCAAGCCTAAATCGTTCCGACCACTGGAGAAAACGATCACGGTTGGGGCATCAGCGCCCTTGGCTTTGAGGTTCGCAAGAGCATTGCGAAGCTCGTGCTTCTTGATGGTGTCAAAGAGTTGGTTGAGGATGATCACCTTGGGCTTTGCAAGGATCGCTCCCGCGAGCTTGAGGCGCATCGCTTCGCCGATGGAGAGCGGCCAACCGGTCGAGGACAGATACGTATCGAGACCATCTTCCAGCTCTTCAATCACGGCATCGAGCCCTACGAGCCGAAGGACTTCGAGCATCTCGGCTGACGTCACATCATCGCCTGACAGCTGAAGGTACGAGCGCATGGTCATTTCGACCAAGTTGGGACGATCAATCACGCGCACTCGGCGGCGGAGGGCGAGAACATCCAGCGAGGTGATGTCCAATCCGCCGAC
>CAWUIJ010000141.1:0-6541 GCA_963922235.1 uncultured Parvularcula sp.
TTCGTCTATCGAAACGGTTCCGAAAGGGCCGCGGAGAATCAAAGCTTTTCGAGCTTCCCGGTTTGCGGGAAATCGCGCGCGAAGCGGACGCGGAACGAGAGGTTCTTCGTCTTGTGGGTGCTGACAAGCCGGAGAGTGGGGCGGGCGGTTTGTTGTGGGTCGAGCAGGGCGCGGCGCTCGATGAGCTGCAGGCCGCTCACAAAACCACGATTGCCGAAGCGCTCGCGAGCGAGGTCTCGGATGCCACGTCGAGCGAGGATGCCCTTCGCGTGGTGAAGGCGATCGCGGCGGAGCTTGCCGATCTCGAAACCCCACGGACCGGAAAGCCGACGAAACGTCTTTTGGCTGCGTTAACGGATGCAGAGGAGAGCCGCGCGGCCCTCGCCGAGGCCGAAGCAATTCTTGAGCGGGCTCAGACCTATCGGTCACGGATCGTCACCTTGGAGGCGCGGTCCCGTGAACTCGCGAGCCCGGATGAGAGCGCCCGTCACCGACAAGAGCTCGATGCAGCTCGACATGAGGCCCGGGAGCTTCAAAAGAAGGTCGAATCCATTGGCCATACCGAGCGCGAGGCGGCGCGATTGCGCTCGGCGCGTGATCAATTGCTCAATACGGCCGAACGGTTCACCCAAGACCTCGAACGGCTGAAAACATTAGAAAAATCGACAAGTATGGCCAGCGCGAACGAGGCTCAGCTGGCCGAAAAGCTTGGCCATACCGCTGCCTTCGTGGCCGATTCGGCGAAAGCCCTGCAGGACATAGAGGCACGATCCAACGACCTACGACGAGACCTCGATCGCGCGCGTGCTTTCGAGCGTTTTGCGGAAGAGCGTGCCACTGTCGATGCGGCGGCGATGGCGCTCAAGGAAGCCAAGGCCAAACAGGTTGAACAAGCCAAGGCCGCGGCGATCGCGGCTCGGGGCGCCATTAGCCTTAACGCGCTTCGAGAGCTTGAGCGCGATATGCTTGTCGCGGAAGCGACCCTCGATGCCGCTGCGCCCGAAGTTGAGTTGCTGTCCGGTCGAGGGGCGGCGCTCGAGGGAAAAGAGCTCAAGCTTGGGGAAAAAACCAAACTGCGCGGCGAGGCTGAACTGGCTGTTGGCGATGCGCGAATTGCGATCCGTGCCGCTTTGCCAAGAGATCTGACCGACCAGCAGGATCGGGCCAAGAAGAAGTTAGACGACCTTTTGGCCGCGTTCGGTGTGGAGTCGCTGGCTGAAGCTGAGGCGGAAGCCCTCGCACGGCAGGAGGCGGAGGCAAAAACCAAGCGGCTTGCGGGTGAGATCAAAGCTCTGGCGCCGAAGGGCCTTTCCGCCCTCGAAACGTTTGTCGCGACCGAACCAGTCGCGCCGGCGGGCGATCCTCCTTCCCAAACACGGGCTGCCCTCGAGGCGGCATTGTCCGAGACGGAGGTCGAGCTCGCTCCGGCCCGGGCCCGTTTCGACGATGCGAAATCCCGTGAGCAAGCCGCAGAAAAAGCGCTTGTGGAGTGCCGGGCCCAGGCCAAGGCCTCCAAAGACGAGCTTGAACGGCTGCTGACGCTGGTTGGCGACCCTCAGGAGCGCGAGGCCAAACAAACGAAACTGTCCCAAGATATCGCCGAACAGGCCGCGCTTTTGGCTCACGCCGAACAGAGCCTTGAGGGCCTTCGCCGCGAAAAGGCAGACCAGGACGCAGCGGATAGGCGGGTCAAACGGCTGGAAGAGGCCGAAAACAACCGAAGCCGAGAGCTGTCCGACCTTAAAGTCGATATGGCCCAGCTCGAAGGTCAGCTGATGCAGATCTACGAAGAAGGGCCGGAGGAAAGCAGAGATGCGGCGGCCGAACGGCTTGAGGTGGCGGAAGCGAGGCTCGAACGGCTTGAGGCTCGGCGGCGTGTGCTCAATCGGCTGATGGCTACGCTTGAAGAGGTGCAAAGCGAGCGGCGGGATCGCCTTTTGAAGCCTTTGGTGGATGCCGCCGCGCCGCTTGTGGACCGTGTGTTCGGAACCAGTGTCCTTCGTTTCGGTTCCGATCTGACCCCTGAAAATCTTGAACGATCAGGACGGGCCCAGACCGTTGATATCTTGTCCGCTGGCGCGCGCGAGCAGATCGCCATTGTCACGAGGCTCGGCATGGCGCGCCTTTTTGCTGAGCGTGATCAAGCGGTTCCTCTGATCCTTGATGATGCTCTGATCTACGCCGATGACGAACGCACCCAGCGCCTTTTCGATGCTATCCACATGGTGGCGGAGGAGACCCAAGTGATCGTGCTGACCTGCCATGAGCGCCGTTTTGACTCGCTCGGTGGTCATCGTCTTCGCCCTGTGCCCTTTCCATCGCGCTCGTAAACCTTCGCCATTCTGAGCGTTGCGGGGCCTCAGCGATGTGGTAACCTCTCATTAAGGGTATCTGGGACGGGACGATTCATGGCCTACGGTGACAACAGACGTATCAGCGTCGATCGTAATTTTGGGGTCTTCAGCATCACATCGCTGGCCATTGCGGCGGCTTTGGGCATTGGTTCGGCGGTGATTGTTGATCTTCTGCAGCAGCGCGAGGCATCAGCGCTGTTCGTGATCAACCGTTGGATCCTTGATCTCACCAGCCTTTTGAGCATTTCCGATATCCCGCTCTATGGCGTCATGGGGATCCTCATGGTCATTGGTGCTGCATCCGTCATGTTCCTCCAGCCGGTGACGTTCCGCGGCGCGTTTGGTCAGGGCTTTGGCCTGCTTGCCGCGCTGGTGACGATCGCTCCGTCCGATCTCGGTTCGCCCTTGGCTGGGCCGGACACGGTGATGTTCGAGCCTTCGACCGTCACGCTTGAGCCTGCCAGCCTCTCAGCCGCTGCAGTTCAGCGGCACGAAGATCACTATGACCTGCGGATCCAAGTCGTGTTCCCTGACGGTCTTGAGAACGACGTTTACACCATGATCCGCCGCAACCGCTTGGCAGGCCGGATCTACGACACATCGTCTGACGTCTCCTACAATCTCTTCCGGAACTCTGGCGCCCAGCTTGATTACGAAGACGGCGTCCTTCGGATCGAAGCGCAGATCCGCGGGTCTGCTGATCGCACCGAGCTCAAGGCACGGATCGAAGCAGACGGCTACCTGATCGAGGAGAGCTCGTTCACGGCCCGCGAAGGTGCGAACCCTGTCTGGACGATCCGGATGGAACCCACCAACCAGCCGCTCTTCATGCAGCGCCTGCGACATTCTTATAGCTTCTAAGCGCTTGTCCTTGAGCGATGCGCCTTAAGTGCCAAGGGAGCAGGAGGTTCCTTTGGCACGATCATCTGTCTTTATCATTGGCGCCGGCGTTGCCGGGCTTGCATGCGCGCGGGCATTGAGCGGCGCTGGCTTTGATGTGCGGCTCGCTGACAAGGGGCGCGGCCCAGGTGGTCGGTGTTCCACGCGGCGCTCTGACCATGGCCGGTTTGATCACGGCGCGCCGTTTTTCACCGCCTCTGATCCCCGCTTTTTGGGACAGGTGCAGGCCTGGATCAAAGCCGGTGTCGTCGCTCCCTGGAAAGGGACGTTTCGAGATCCAAACGAAACACTTTCCGGTCAAGAGCTCTATCTCGGCGCCCCCGCGATGAATGCTTTCATCCGCTACGAAGCGGAGGCTTTGGGTGCGGAATACGGTGTGCAGCTCGGTCGGCCGGTGTCTAAGCCTGGCGGGTTTGATCTTTACCGGGCTGATGGCGAGCTCTGCGGTGATGCGGATACCGTGGTGATTGCGACCCCGGCGCCCCAGGCGGTCGCGCTTCTTCCCGATGGCTCTAGGCTCCAAGAGCGGGCGGCATCTGCCCAGATGCATCCTTGCTGGACCTTGATGGCAGCTTTTGAGGAAGGGTCACTGGCCCCGGGCTATGACATGGAGATCTTCAGTGCAGGACCGCTGGAGAAAGTGATCTGGCAGGCCGGTCGGCCAGGGCGAGAACCCGGGCTTCGCTTGGTGGCCCATGCTACAGCCGCTTGGGCGCTCGACCATCTGGAAGAGGACGCCGATACCGTGGCCTCAGCCCTTGATGCAGCGCTGGACCTGGGCGTTTCACCGATCCACCTCACTGCGCATCGCTGGCGATATGCGCGGGCCTCTCAGGCGGAAGGGCCCCGGTTTGGGTTTGACCGCGGTGCTGGCCTTGCCGTTTGCGGGGATTGGCATGCCGGGCCGACCATCGAGGATGCTTGGCTCAGCGGGCATGAGCTTGGCCATCACCTGATCCAAGAGCTTGGCTGACCCGCAAGAACGTTTCGGTGGCGGTTTGGCCTTGCTGCTAAAAGGCCTTCAAGGCTTCAGCCACGACAGGATCCGATGCTGCGTCCTTGCGGAAGCTCGGGACCAAGGGCTCCGGCAGGATATCCTCAAAGGCCTGGCCCGTGCGCAGGACGCCCTCATCAGCCCACTTTGTGCCGATGATGCTGAGACCCAGCGGCAAGCCGCCCATTTCGCCCATCGGCAGGGTGAGGTGCGGATAGCCTGCGATGGCGGCGACCCAGCCCGCACCCGCATTGCTGGCGATGATGTCGCCGCGGATCGAGTCCGTGAGAAAAGCAGGGCCAAAGCTCGGCGCAATGAGGAAATCCACGTCATTGTCCGCCAGCAGACGATCGATGCCGTTGGGTCCGGTTGTAGCGAGGGTGTTGGCCACCGCACGCTGATAATCCGCATCATCCATTCCATTCGTCTCTTGGCTCTCGATCAGAATGTCTTGGCCAAAGAGCGCGCGCTCACGTTCGGAGCGAATGTTGAAATCGAGAAGATCGGTGAGCGACCGGACCGTAACGCTTGGAGCGGCATCAGCGAGGTAGGCATTGATCGAGTCTTTGAACTCCGCCTTCAGAACAAGATAGGAGTCGCCACCAAGCGATTCCCCGCCATACTCTTCAATGTCCACGAGAATGGCGCCTGCAGCGCTTGCGCGGGCGAGGGCTTCTTGGAAGACAGCATCCTCGCGAGGATTGTTCGCACGCGCCCAATTGAGGACACCAAGGCGTACGCCCTGGAGGCTCGCATCGCCTAAGGCCTCGACATAGTTGATTTTTCGGGCGTCAGCCTCCGCGGTGGCAGGGTCCAGGGGATCCGTTCCGGCCATCACGGTCAAAAGCAGCGCAGCATCCGCCACCGAGATTGTCATAGGACCGATAGTGTCCTGAGTGGGTGAGATCGGCACCACATAGGTGCGCGAGATCAGTCCCACGGTCGGCTTGAAACCGACGATCCCGTTGAGCGCTGCCGGGCATGTCACTGATCCATTCGTCTCTGTACCGAGGGCAGCCCATGCAAGGCCAGCTGCGATGGCTGCTCCGCTCCCTGATGACGAGCCGCAAGGGTTCCGGGTCAGGTCGTGCGGGTTCTTCGTCTGGCCACCGATCCCGGACCAGCCACTTGATGATTGCGACGACCGGAAGTTCGCCCACTCGGAAAGATTGGTCTTTCCAAGGATCACTGCTCCAGCGCTACGAAGCTTCGCCACAGCAGGTGCATCACGCCCCGTGTCATTGCTAGCGAGCGCCAGTGAGCCCGCGGTCGTGGGCAGTTCCAGCGTCTCAATATTGTCTTTGATCAAGATCGGAAGGCCGCCAAGGGCGCCCCCCGAGACGCTCTCTGCATCCGAAAGCGCATTTGGGTTGACGGAAAGGACTGAGCGGATTTCTGGGCCGGCGTGGTCGATGGCTTCGATCGCGCCGAGGAACGTCGTGACCGCCTCAGCAGGGGTGACCTGCCCGGCCATAATCTGCTCGCCTAGCTTCCGACGCTCGGCGGTGGATTCAACAGATGCCACCTCACCAGAGGGTGAGTAGGGGGAGCCGCTTTCGGTCGCCTCAGGCGTTCCGCCGAGATGGACCTCGACTTCACTGTTGTTGCAAGCAGCCAGAATGGCGGCGGCGCTCGCCATCATCAGAAACACACGCATGGGGAACCCCTCTTTAGTCCCTATTGACGAGCCGACCCAAGCTGCTATTGCCCGCGGCTTCAAGACGGGTCGTGCGTGGACCGCCGTTGAGATTGCTTACCAAATGGGTGGTGAGCCGGGCCGCACGGAAGCGAAGGACACCATGTCAAAGCGGATTTCCGCCAAGTACAAGATCGACCGCCGCGTCGGTGAGAACATCTGGGGCCGCCCCAAATCTCCTATCAACAAGCGCGAATACAAGCCTGGCATGCATGGCCAGCGCCGCGCTGGTAAGCTTTCTGACTTCGGTCAACAGCTGATGGCGAAGCAAAAGCTCAAAGGCTATTACGGCAACATCTCCGAGAAGCAGTTCGAGAAGATCTACGACGAGGCCACACGCCTCAAGGGCAACACGGCTGAGCAGCTGATTGGCCTTCTTGAGAGCCGCCTCGACGCGATCGTCTACCGCGCCAAGTTCGTGCCGACCGTGTTTGCGGCTCGTCAGTTCATCAACCACGGCCACGTTCTTCTGAACGGCCGCCGGACCAACATTCCTTCGGTTCGCCTGCGCCCAGGTGACGTTGTTGAGGTTCGCGAGAAGTCCAAGAACATGGCTCTCGTTCTCGAGGCTCTGCAGCTGCCAGAGCGCGACATCCC
>CAWUIJ010000142.1:0-6452 GCA_963922235.1 uncultured Parvularcula sp.
AAGGCGCAGGACACGACATCAAAACCGGCAAGTTCCCGTTCATGGCCAATGGCCGTGCCATGACGACAGAACGCGAGGATGGAATTGTCCACGTCGTAGCGCGCGCCGACAATCATCAAATCCTGGGAATTCAAGCCGTGGGCGAGGGTATTTCCGAGATGGCCGCGGGCTTCGCTTTGGCGATCGAAATGGGCGCGTGCCTTGAAGACATCGCTGGCACAATCCACGCACACCCTACCAAGGGTGAAGCGCTCCAAGAGGCCGCTTTGATGGGCTTGGGTCACGCACTGCACATCTAAGACGACTGGACTTGCATCTATTTGGCAATGTTAGACAGCCATTTGCCAAAACACAGTCATTCTCTGCCTGGGCAAAGACGGGTATGATCGCCTACGCGTACAGGCTATTTCTTTTGGCGAAAGGAGGTCGCGGCCAAGTCTATTGTAGGAAGATATGGCGATGCTCATGCACAATCTGGTCGAGCAACTCCACGACGGCTTTAACGCGCCGGGCCACAGCTTGGTTTTCGTGCCAGACGAGCCAGTAGTTGCGTGTCACCTTCGACTCTGGGAAGAGACGCACCAGACTTGGGTCACTCGCGGCCATGAAGTCGTGACAGATCCCGATGCCCGCACCAGATCTGACCGCCTCAAATTGTCCGATGGCCGTAGAAATTTCGATGTCCGATCTCCAACCTCGGAAGAACTCCCCAACGTAGTTGAGCTCGGGCGTGTAGATTAGATCGTCAACATATCCGATCAGCGCGTGTGCGGTGAGGTCGTCACGCTGTGTGGGTGTTCCACATCGCGACAGGTAGCCTCTGTTTGCGTAAAGGCCGAGAGAGTAGTCGACGAGCTTCTTCGCGCGCAACCGACCCTTGTCAGGACGTCCAACCATGATCGCAAGATCGGCTTCGCGTTCGGAAAGCGAAAAGCTTCGGGGCACCGGGACAAGCTGGATCCGCAAATCAGGGTACGCATCGCGAAACCTGCCAAGTCGCGGCGCAAGAAAAGCACTGCCAAACCCATCAGGTGTGCCAATGCGCACCGTACCAGCCAAGTCGTCTCCGCCTCGCAATTGGGCGGTCCCAACCAGCACTTCAGCCTCTACGCGTTCTGCTGTCGCAAACAGCGCTGCGCCATCCTCCGTCAGCGTAGAGCCACGCGTAGTCCTTTCAAAAAGGCGGGCCCCAACTGCCTTTTCCAAGGCCGCAATGTGCCGGCTCAACCGCGCCTGGCTGACCCCAAGGCGTGCGGCGGCGCCCAGCATCTGGCCTTCGCGGGCCACGGCAAGAAAGTACCGTAGATCATCCCAGTTCATATTATCGTTTCTGCATAACGGTTCGTCGGTTTCGTCTGTTTATATGCAAAAACAGACAAGCGATACTTCTTCTTGAAAATGGGAGAGAGCTATGACCGCGATCCAGGAATCAACGCATTACATCAATGGCGCACATGTGAAAGGTGCATCAAACCGCTTTGCCGATGTCTACAACCCCGCCACCGGAGAGGTGCAAGCCAAGGTGCCGCTGGCAAGCGCCGCCGAGTTAGACCAAGCCATTGCCGCAGCGCAAGCTGCACAACCTGAATGGGCGGCTGTCAACCCGCAGCGCCGCGCTCGGGTGATGATGAAGTTCGTCGAGCTGTTGAACCGTGACATGGACAAGCTGGCCGAAGCACTGAGCCGTGAACATGGCAAGACACTGCCAGATGCCAAGGGCGACGTGCAGCGCGGGCTGGAAGTCGTGGAATATTGCATCGGCGCCCCGCATCTTTTGAAAGGCGAATTCACCGACAGCGCCGGACCCGGCATCGACATGTATTCGATGCGCCAACCCCTGGGCGTGACGGCGGGCATCACGCCCTTCAACTTTCCCGCCATGATCCCGATGTGGATGTTTGCGCCAGCCATTGTCTGCGGCAACGCCTTCATCCTGAAACCGTCAGAGCGTGACCCTTCGGTTCCTCTGATGCTGGCCGAGCTGATGAAAGAGGCCGGGGCACCCAAAGGCATCCTCCAGGTCGTCAACGGCGACAAAGAAGCGGTTGATGCGCTGCTGAACCACCCGGTGGTGCAATCCATCGGTTTCGTAGGCTCAACCCCGATTGCCGAATACATCTATGCAATGGGTTGCGCGAACGGCAAACGGGTACAGTGTTTCGGTGGCGCCAAGAACCACATGATCATTATGCCTGATGCTGACATGGACCAAGCTGCGGATGCATTGGTCGGAGCAGGTTATGGTGCGGCGGGCGAACGCTGCATGGCGATCTCGGTCGCAGTGCCGGTTGGGGATGAAACTGCGGATCGTCTGATCGAAAAGCTTGTACCGCGTGTCGAAGCATTGAAGGTCGGGCCCTATACCGCTGGCAATGATGTGGATTATGGCCCGGTGGTGACCGCCGCTGCCAAAACAAACATCGAACGCCTGGTGCAAACCGGTATCGATCAAGGCGCCGAACTTGTTGTCGACGGACGCGATTTCAAACTGCAGGGATACGAGGATGGGTTCTTTGTCGGGGCGCATCTGTTCGACAGAGTTACGCCAGACATGGACATCTACAAGTATGAGATCTTTGGCCCCGTCCTGTCGACCGTGCGCGCACAGTCGTACGAAGAGGCTGTCAGCCTCGCGATGGACCACGAATACGGCAATGGCACTGCGATCTATACTCGTGACGGAGACACAGCGCGCGACTTTGCCAACCGCATTAACGTCGGCATGGTTGGTGTGAACGTGCCCATCCCGGTGCCTTTGGCTTACCACACCTTTGGCGGCTGGAAGAAATCCGTCTTTGGTGACCTGAACCAGCACGGGCCGGATGCGTTCAAATTCTACACCCGGACCAAAACCGTGACCGCCCGCTGGCCTTCCGGCATCAAGGAAGGCGGCGAGTTCTCGATCCCGGTGATGGAATAAGCCAATCAGAAAGGGCGGCTGAGCGGGCCGCCTTTTCTTACATTGCGCCTAGTCTACACTGGCTGGACATAGGTGCGTCAAAGCACAAACCTGAACTTCACCGTGCTTTGTTTGAGCCCGAGGAAAGCTGGATGAAGCAGCCCTTCACCAGGCTGAGTTTGGTCGCAATTGAACTTTGATCATGTTTGGGGTGTGCGTTGCGTTTTGTGCAAACCTGCGTTCTTGAGCCCAGAATTCCACTGGGAACCTCAAAATACTAGAATTTATTGGTGCAAGTTAAGATCGGGAGCCAATTTTCCAGTAAATTAGTGGCGAGAAATCTCGTGAAACCAGCAAGAGGCGCGCGATAATCGAGGCTCATTTCGAAGCGTGCAATGCCAGCTTTCACAAGGTTGGCGGTACGGATGGAGGGCCGTTTGCGCCACATATGGGAGGCAACCTTTAAGAAACGCTAAGGCTGAATCGCGAGGTCGACGATCGAGACAAAGTCGCGAACTGCAAAAAACGCTAGGGAGGAAACATGCGTAGGACTATTCAGGCGGCTCTGGCCGCGACTTTTGTTATGGCGGCACCTTTGGTGGCCCAGGCGGAAACAACCATCCGGGTTACTTTGCAGCTGCCAGAGACCCATTTCGTCGGCGAAAACTGGAACGACTTCCAAAAGATCATCGAAGAAAAATCCGGTGGCGAGCTGACCATGCAGCTGTTTCCGTCGGCCCAGCTCTTCACGGACAAAGAAGTGCCCGAAGCCGTGGGGAGCGGCGCAATTGAGGCGGGCTCTGCCTTCCTTGGCCGTTTTACCGGCGCGGTTCCGGCGGTCGACGTGGTGAATTTGCCGTTCTTCTTCAAAGACGAAGCCCATCTGCGCGCGGCGGTTGCCACAGGCTCGCCCATGCGGGAGATCCTCGACCAGGCGATCCTTGAGGAAACCGGGTCCAAGGTGCTCTGGTGGCAGGCTTTTGGCCGCAACGTGTATCTGTCGAATGGCGAAGCCGTTCGCACGCCCGCGGATATGGAAAACAAAAAGGTCCGCACGTACGGCAAGGTACTTGGCTGGACGGTCGAGGCTCTAGGCGGCGTGCCGACATTGATGTCGGGATCCAAGCAGTTCCTGGCCTATCAGCAGGGCGCGGTAGACGTGGGTATGACCGGCGCAGCAGCGGTTGAATCGCGCAAGCTGTACGAAGTGATGGACCATATGACTCTGTCTTTCGACAGTGCCATCGAGTTTGTGGCCATCATCAACAACGACTTCTTCAACAGCCTGTCCCCGGAGCATCAGCAGATCATTCTGGAGGCCTCTGCCGAGGTCGAGCAGAAGCTGCGCGATGCCATCTACAGCGAAGAAGCTGAGTCTGTCGCCGCATTGCGCGACCAGATGACCGTTGTGGACCTGACCGAAGAAGAGCGGCAGCAGTGGGTCGACGCAACCAAGAGCGTGGTTCAGCGCTTTGTCGACGACGCGGGCGAAACCGCCGCAGAAGTGGTTTCAGCCGTCACCGGTGGGTAACCACCTAACGGCCAAAGCAACCGGGTTGGCACAGCCCGGTTGCAACGTTTTCTGAGGCAGGTAAGGCAAAAATGCAGACTCTGGTCAAGATCGTCGACGGGGCGTCCGAAGTCTTGGGCATCATTGCGGGTTGGATGTTCTTTGCCGTGGGGCTCTTCGTCGCTTACGAAGTCTTCATGCGATACGCCCTGACGAGCCCGACAGTCTGGGTGGATGAGATTGCCCGGATTTTTCAGATCTGGGGCACCTTTGGCGCCACGGCCTATGTGCTCAAGCACCGTCAGCACATTGTCATCGACCTAGTGTTCCGGGATGCGCAGTCGTTGCAACGCCGTATCGTTGAGACTTTTTCGCTGTTGGTCATTGTTGTCTTCGGCACCATCGTCGCGAAATTCGGCTGGGACATCTGGCTGAAGTCAACGCTCGGGGGTCATACGACAGACAGCTATCTCGCAGTGCCCAAGACCTTTATACAGTCCGCCATCTGGTTCGGCTTTGGCCTGTTGACGCTGCAAGCTTTGGTAGAGATCTACAAAGTCTGGACGGGCCAAGCGAACCTGGAACGTTCGGAGCTGGGGGGGCACTGAGCGATGGAATCCATTCTGATTGTCTGCGCCCTGCTGGCGCTTCTGTTTTTGCGGGTTCCGGTTGCCTTCGCCCTGGGGTCGCTCGGCGTTGTTCTGCTGTGGCTCAAGGGTTTTCCGCTGATCGCCGTGCCACAGCGCCTGTTTGGCACCATGGACAGCTTCGAATTGCTCGCCGTGCCGCTGTTTTTGTTGATGTCGAATGTGCTGCTCAAAGGGGGCGTAGGACGTGATCTGTTCGCCAGTGTGCAGGCCTGGGTCGGGCATTGGCCCGGTGGATTGGGCGTTGCCACAATCAAAAGCTGTACGCTGTTCTCCGCCATTTCGGGGTCTTCCGTGGCGACCGCGGCAACAATTGGCACCGTTGCCATCCCCGAAATGGAAGAGCGCGGTTATGACCGTCCGTTTATCATGGGGCAACTCGCGGCGGGCGGAACACTGGGCATCCTCATTCCACCGTCGATCCCACTGATTATCTACGGCGTCATTACCGAAACTTCGATACCGACACTTTTCCTGGCGGGGATCGGGCCTGGCCTCTTCCTGGCGACGCTTTTCATCATCTACGCCATGATTTATTCGCGCGGCAACGAAGACTTAAAGGCCAAACGCTTGGCGTTACGCGACCGTCTGTCTGTGACGCTCTACGCATTGCCGACGGTGGTGCTGGCGATTGCAATCATCGGTTCAATCTACGCAGGTATCGCCACGCCATCGGAAAGCGCAGGTGTTGGATTCGTGATTGCGATGGTCATGACCATCGCCATGGGACGGATGGACTTTGCCAAGCTGCGGGAGGCCGTGAACGACTCGCTAAAGACCACTGCGATGATCTTCATAATCGTTGCTGGAGCAAAAGTTTTTTCCTATGCCATTACCCTCTATTTGATCCCTCAGTCGATCAGTGGTTTCCTGACAACGCATATCTCCAATCCGACGATTTTTATCTTTGCTGTCGGCCTTGTTCTGCTCTTCATAGGCTTTTTCCTTGAATCACTTTCTATGCTCTTAATCATGGTTCCCGTGCTTTATCCGGCGCTGCAGGAGATGGGCATTGACCCGATCTGGTTTGGTATCTTCTTCATGGTTCTGATCGAAACGGCCTTAATCACACCTCCAGTAGGACTGAACCTGTTTGTCATTCAAGCCGTTGGAAAAGCTCGTCTAGAAGAGGTTATCCAAGGGGCAATTCCGTTTGCGTTGATTATGTTATCGACCGCGGTGCTTTTGTGGTTTTGGCAGGATCTGGCTCTCTACATCCCGTACAGACTCTTTTGAATTTAACATATTTGGTGTTGTTCCCGGGACTGGAAAAAGAAAAGTCAACTGGAGTACCCTGGCTCGGCGGCGGTAAATTGAAGCGCATTGTGCTCATCAGTCATAGATCATGAAATCTACTTTTTGGGGTATCACAACGCTGGGAATGGGAGGCACCCAT
>CAWUIJ010000143.1:0-6441 GCA_963922235.1 uncultured Parvularcula sp.
CGTTTCCGCCGCGACGGCTGCACCTGCCCCTATCAAGGCGAGGCCGCTCGCTGTCAGAAGCGCGGTGGTGAAGGCCATCGCCCGGGTGAGGACATCACCGGGCGCCAGGCCAGCGGAGCCGCTTCCCGCCAAACGGCGCGCGACAAAGCCCAAAGGCATCAAGACCAGCGTGAGGACGCTTGTGAGGACCGCAAGGCCCGCGACAAGTCCTGGTGCGATAAGGGCTTTGGGCTCTTTGGTCAGGATATAGCCAAAGGCTTTGATCGGCGCTGTGGTGGTGAGGAACGTAAGGTACTCAGGCGCATCCTCGCCTTTCTCGAAGCATGAGGCATCGAGGGCCGAGAGGTCTTGAGACGGATCATCATAGAATGCGCCTAGGACATCGCCGGAGCATTCTGACATCGAACGGGTCGGGCCGTGACCGGCATAGGGGACCTCGATGTAACGGCTGTTGGAGAAGCCTGGGACAATCCGTTCAGCCAGTGGCGGCGGGGTCACAGGGTCCCACTGGCCATTAATGATCAGCGTGGGGATAGCGGTTTCGACAAGCTGATAGTTCGCCCGGTCGCGCAGAGGCGCTCCGCCATCAACACAGGCTTGGGCCATCGCTGCTGCGCCTTCGGGAGTCCCGAGGCGATCTGCATAGCGAGGGAACTCAGCAGCGTCGTCAACCGCCTGAGCTGCTGATGCTGCAAAATACCCATCATTACAGCGGATGGCTGTGCTCATGCCTTGGGAGATGCCGCCAAAGAGGCTGCCTCCACTGCCTGCTGTGAGCTTGCTCAAGAGCTCCACGTCGCCCTCTTCAAACAGCGTGAGGGCCTGATCCATCACGGCTGGAATAACGGGGTGTTCGCTTTGCTCATACATCAGAACAAAGGCGACGAGCCCAGCGACTTCACCGCCGATCACCACTTCGCCTGAAGGGTTTGCCTCGAGGTCCATCGCTTCCAGGGTCAGGGGCTCTTTCTCGACAATAGCGTGCAGGCGCTCTTCCAAGCCGTCGCAGTGCGGATTGTTGGTTTCCGCGCATCGTTCGAAAACAAGACCAAGGTCACGATCGACCCAACGGTTGATCCGCTGGAGGTCCATCAAGTCATTGGGGACGATAGCATCGATCACCAGCGCTTTGATGCCCTCAGGATCCACCTGTGTCAGCATCTGTCCGAGGTGCGAGCCGTAAGAGATCCCCCAAACGTTCCAGGCCTCAAATCCGAGAGAGCGCCGAAGAGCGCGGACATCATGCGCATTTTCATAGGTGCTATAGGCGCTCACATCGACGCCGCGGCTGGTTGCTGACTGCAGGCATAGCTTAATCCGCTCCGCCTGCTGAAGTTCGCCCTCATAGGTGGTTCTGCCGATATTGAGCTCGGGTTTGATCGCCGAATAGAACGGACAAAAATCGCCACTTTCAGCGATGCCGCGCTGCTGGAGCACATAGAGATCACGTTCTTTCACGAGATCATGCTCGAGGAAGCGCTCCACATAGCTTTGGATCGAAACCCCTGGGCCGCCGGTGAGGTAGGCGATGGGATCGTCTTTATACGTCAGTTCTTCGTCGTCTTCGGCTTCGTAGTCCTCAAGGCTCGCTTTGGCGTGAACCTTCGCAAACAGAAGACGGATCGTGCGGCTTTCTGGATCTTCCCGGTTTTCAGGGACCTCGATGAAAGCGCAGGTCACTTCCCCGGTCGTGTATCCAATGGCTGATTTGAAGGGGCAAACGACATTGATCGGGTCACTGACAACATCGTTGAAGAAGGGTACAGGTTCAGTATCTTCGGCGATCGTCGCGAGCAGTTCAGTGCTGCTATCGGCGTCAACAAGCTGGTCCAAAATGGCGGTCTCGTCGCTCTGCGCGAAAGCTGTACCCAAAAGCGTTGCAGCCGCTGCTGCGAACATTCGTTTCATCATGGCCCCTCTCCAATATCCCTAGAGGAGGGACGGTACGGCGAAGAGGTCCTTGTGACAACGATAAACGATAAAAACTAGGTCGAGGCCGCGCGCAGCTCTCGCAGAGCGTTGCGGATCGCATCGCCCAGCTCTTTGCGCTCTTGAGGGGCCAAAAAACTGCCCACCACCAGCGTTTTGCCCTTTTCGATAAGCTTGAGCTGGGTCGTGTGTTCAACGGGGTCGTCGACATCGACCTTCGTCCAATAGGGCGAGAGTTTCCAACGGGTTTCATGGCCAGAGGGGAGCACGCGGCTCACCCAGAGGGCATCATCGGTCAGCATTACGCGCTCATGGCGGCGGCCTTGCGCGTAAGAGACCTGGAACGCTGCCCAGACGATCAGGATGTCGAGGCCGCAGAAAAAAGCCACTGGCCAGGCGCCAAGGGTGAAATAGATCAGCCCGTTCATCAGGTTGACGCCGATCACCACGGCCAGAACCCGCTTGAAACCATCAGGGGACAGCGAGCGGTTCGGGAAGAGCAGGGCGTGAAAGCGGAAGTCGTCCTCCGCTTTGACCGGATCCGGACCGGCCAATGCCGATCTGCCCACCGCTGTGGGGGGCATCGTTTCAATGATCACTTTCGTCGCCATGGGTCCACAATCTCTAGATGAGTGAGAAGCCGCAAGGTCGCGTGTTGTCGCGCCGAATGCTCAAAGTTTTTTCAAGAGTTTAGCGTAGATCGAGCTCCTCGCGGTAATGAGAAGAGGGTGCTTAAGCGATGGCAAACGGTCCTGAAGGCGTTCTTGGTGACGAGCTCTTTTTGAAAGTGATCGGTGAAGATACCGACGTAATCCTCAGCATGGTCAAAAACAGCCGCGACTGTTTCAAGTTGCTCTCTGCCGACGGTTATCTTCTCTTCCTCAATGACTACGGCCTGGACGTGATGGAGATTGACGATCGCGACGGTGTGATCAATCTGCGGTGGTCGTCGTTCTGGCCTGAAGATCAGCAGGACTTGATCGACCAGGCCGTGAAACGAGCTGCCGCGGGTTACCCTGTAAGGTTTGAGGGGCGCTGCCCAACCGCGAAGGGTCGGGAGTGCTATTGGGACGTGACCGTCACGCCTGTCGCCAATGTGGAGGGTGAGATCGTCCAGCTCTTGGCTGTCTCCCGCGACATCACCCACCGCATTCGGCTCGAAGAACAGCTGCGCGAACGCGAAGCGGAGCTCGAGAGCCTTCTTCAGGAAGCCCGCCAGTCAGCTTAGCGAAACGGCCCGTTCTCTAGCGGTGTGTTTCTAGGCTTCTCACGACCCAGTCTGCTCGATCCTCGACGCTCGTTTTGGGAAGCTCAGCCAACTGATAACCGAGGCGCTTGTAGGCCTTCTTCAGCCTCGCGGCTTCCTCTTCCGCTGACTGAAAGCTGTGCAGGCGCTCTTGATCCTGCCTAAAGATCTCAGGCCAAGGTGGCGCAAAAAAGACGGTCGAGCAAAACCGCGGCTGATCGCTTAGTGTTTCCGCGATGGGTGCCCCGCCCGCGTGTTCGAGTGTGACGGCCGCATCAATCAGTCCACGATCAAAAAAGACCCAGCTCGCGTGCTCCTTCCTCTTCTCCATATCAACAAGCGACAAGGCGATCGCCTGTTGGGCAAAGTCGATGAGATCGGCATAGGGATCAGCGCGTCCAGCTTGGATCAATCGCCGACCTGGTTCCGGGGCCGCGCGATGGCCTCGTCTTGCCAGCTCTGACAGCAAAGCCGACTTTCCGCCGCCCGAGCAGCCCGTGATGATCACAAAGTGGTCCATGCGCTTGCCTTCCCGTCACCTGGACAACGCCGGCTTGTCCGTTCTATTTCGCGGGCGATGCCCCGTCCCATGACCAAAGCGACTATCGAGGAGTTCTACCGGCGCCTCCAAGAGCAGGCGCCTGCGCCGGAGACGGAGCTCGAATACGCCTCGCCTTATGAACTGCTTGTCGCTGTCACCTTATCGGCGCAGGCGACCGATGTGTCAGTCAATGCGGCGACCCGGAAGCTTTTCCCTGTGGCCAACACGCCCGAAGCCATGGCGGCGCTCGGCGCGGATGGTCTTGCGGAGTACATCAAAACCATCGGCCTATGGCGCAACAAGGCGAAGAACGTCGTCGCGTTGAGCCAGATCTTGCTCGACGAGCATGACGGCGTGGTGCCGCAAACCCGGGAAGAGCTTCAGGCCTTGCCCGGTGTGGGGCGCAAAACCGCGGATGTCGTTTTGAACGTCGCCTTTGGAAAGCCCACCATCGCCGTCGATACCCATATCTTTCGCGTCTCCAACCGGACGGGCCTGGCGAGCGGCAAAACGGCTGATCAAATCGCGGACAAACTGCCGAAACGCACGCCCGAGCCTTATCTTCAGCATGCCCACCATTGGCTGATCCTGCATGGCCGGTATGTCTGCAAAGCAAGGACCCCTGAATGCTGGCGCTGTGATCTCGAAGATCTCTGCGGCTTCAAGCCGAAGACCCCGTCACCTGACGCGCCCTCCATCAAACCGCCCACCAAAAAATCCACCAAACGCAAGGCCAAGACATGACCCGTGACACGATCATCACCGCCCTCGATCTCCCCACCGTAGATGAGGCCGAAGCGCTCACCCAACGGATCGGCGATGCTGTCAGCTTCTATAAGATCGGTTATCAGCTTTTTCCGATCGGTGGTTACGCCCTTGCTCAACGATTATCCGAGCAAGGAAAGAAAGTCTTCATCGACGCCAAGCTCCTCGACATCGGTGTGACGGTGGAGAAGGGGGTGCGGAGCCTTCTAACCATCGGGGCCGACTTCCTCACCGTCCATGCGGACACCGATGCGATCAGCGGCGCGGTCCAAGGGCGCGGAGACGATCAGCGGCTCAAGATTTTGGCCGTCACGGTCCTGACGAGTTGGGATGAGGCGGTGATCCAAGAGCATGGCCTTCCTGGCCCTGCTGAAGACCTCGTTCTTCACCGGGCGGAGATCGCGAAAAAGGCGGGTGCCGACGGCGTGATCGCGAGCCCCTATGAGGCCAAAGCCATCCGCGATGCCTTCGGTCCTAACTTCCTCATCGTGACCCCCGGTATAAGGCCGCCCGGTTCAGCCGAGGATGACCAGAAGCGCGCTGCCACCCCGCACATGGCGCTCGAGGCGGGTGCGGACCATCTGGTCATTGGCCGGCCGATCACTGGCGCTGCGGATCCCGTCGCGGCTCTTCACACATTGCAGGGAGAGGTCGCAGCGTAGAGCTGCAAAACCAAGTGGCTCAGCGCTGATTTCAGCTTTATCGTGAGGCGGGCATGAAGGGGGTCCGTCAGATGAAAACACTGATGTGTAGTCTTGTGGGTGTTGTGGTGGCCGTAGGCTTAGTCACAGCCGCGTCCGCCAAAGAGCCAGTGATCCAAGCTTGGGAAGAGCGGGCCTATGGGGCCGAGGACCCTGTTGAGGCTGAGGTTTCAGCCTATCGGTTGCTGACGGGGCTTTATCTTTCGATGTACCTCGCAGGTGCCGAGGTTGATGACCGCTATGATCTTGATACTGATCTTCCTTCTGCTGAGGCGACCCCTGATGAGGCGGCGATGGCTGCGGGGCAAAAATATCTTCAAGATTATTTCCAGACCTCGTCTCGAGGTCTCGGCCGGGTTCGCCGGTTGGGCGCCCGCGAAGATCTCCAGGCGCTTGCTGAGGCTGCGGCGGCCAAGGCCTTCGCGACGGTCACTGCCACCAAGAGCGATCCTGTCCCTTACCGGCCTTTTGTCGTGCCAGGCATTTATGTCCCAACGCTGATTCCGCGGGACGTGGAGATGTTGCACCTGCAGCACTTTGCCTTTGATCCTGCGCGCGCGACAGAGATCGCACCGCCGCCAGGGCCAGACAGTGATCGCTATGCGGAGAGCTATAAGGAAACCAAAGCGATTGGCGGCGCAAAAAGTGAGATCAGGACGGACGATCAGACCAAAGCGACGATGATCTATGACCTCCAAGATCCGCACCCGATGATCTTTAGGCTATTGGCCCGGCGCGATCTGTCGCTGTTTGAACAGGCGCGGATCATGGCGATCATGGATATGGGCTTTGAAGATATGACTGCCGCCCAGTTTGCCGGGAAGACGCACTTCCAGTCCTGGCGCCCCATCACCGCCATCCGAAACGGCGACATCGACGGGCGCGATGACACAGAGATCGATCCTGCGTGGACGCCGCTTCTCGGGACACCAAACTCGTCCGAATACCCGTGCGGGCATTGCACCTTTGTCTCCGCCACAGCGGCGATGCTCGAGGTTCTGCTGCCGCTCGAGGAGGGGGAAAAGATCGTCATTCTCGCCACTGATCTTGTCACCACCGAGAGCAATCGCGGATTTGACGGTGATCTTCTGGCGACCATCGAAGGCTTCCGTATCGAGCTTGATAGCTATGCGGACTATGCGGTCCAAGGATCAGAATCGCGGATCCATAACGGCGCGCATTTCCGTTACTCGACTGATATAGGCCAGCAGCTGGGACCGATGGTTGCCAAGGCTGTTCTTGAGGCTTGGGACGGACGT
>CAWUIJ010000144.1:0-6425 GCA_963922235.1 uncultured Parvularcula sp.
GCATGACCAAACCGCTTGTTGGCCTTTATCCGGGTACGTTCGACCCCATTACGGTGGGCCATCTTGATATCATCAAGCGCGCAGCGAAGCTTGTCGACGAGTTGGTGATCGGCGTCGCCGTGCACTCAGGCAAGAACCCGATATTCTCACTTGAGGAGCGCCAAGAGCTGGTGCGCGCTTCCTTGAAGGAGCTTGAGGGTAAGACGCGCGCCACCATTCGTGTGGAGCCTTTCGAAGGCCTGTTGATGACCTATGCTGAAGGCGTGAAGGCCAGTGTGATTTTCCGAGGCCTGCGCGCGGTGTCGGACTTTGAGTATGAGTTCCAGATGGTGGGCATGAATGCTGTGCTCAACGCCGATATCGAGACCGTCTTTTTGATGGCTGACGTGAAGTACCAGGCCGTCGCTAGCCGCTGGGTCAAAGAGATCGCTCAATTGGGTGGTCGGTTTGAGCCCTTCGTTCCCGCTCCCGTGGTCGCGCCCTTGGCGGCTAAGGTCAAAGCCTGAAGCGGGTTTAAGCCTTACCCGGCTTTCTGAATACGAAGTGATCGGCTATCCGCACCCTATGAAACAGATTCTCACTTCCCTTGCGTGTGCACTTCTTGGCTTCTGGGCCGTCGCTTTCGGACAGGCGACGCCTGAGCCAGAGGTCGCGGCACAGATCCTAAGCGACGCAGCTGACGACGAATGGCGCCCACTTGATACCGATAATGTGTTGGTGCTCGATCTTCCCTCGGGCGAGCTTCTCATTGAAATGCGGCCCGACCTCGCGCCCCGGCATATCGACCGAATCCGGACCTTGGTGCGGATGGGCTTCTATGATGGGTTGCTGTTCCACCGGGTGATCGATGGCTTCATGGCGCAGGGCGGCGATCCTCTGGGCAACGGCACAGGTGGGTCGGATCTTCCCGACCTTCCGGCCGAGTTCGTTCATTTCATGAACAACTATTCCAATATCGAGTTTCTTGGCCGTGGCCCGCGGTCGCCTCGCATTGGGTTTCTGGGCAGCATGCCCGTGGCGAGCCAGTCCGCAAGCCTCCCGTCTTTTCTCGAAACGAACGATGTCATCATGTGGCCCATGCACTGCCCAGGCGTGATGTCGATGGCGCGAAGCGGTGATCCGAACTCTGCCAATAGCCAATACTTCATTATGATCGGCGATAGCCGCGATGCTTTGGATAAGCGCTACACCGCATGGGGTAAGGTTCTGACCGGTGAGCGCAATGTGCGCCGGATCAACCGCGGTGAGCCGCCCGTGCGTCCCACGCCGATGCTGCGCCTCCGTATGATGACCGACCTTCCGATTGATGAGCAAAGGCAGGTCGATGTGTTGAAGACGGACGGCGAAACCTTCAAAGCATGGCTTCGCGCAACAGGTGGGATGACCGAAGACGGCTTTTTCCCAGATATCTGTTCCATCAACGTACCGGTCCGCATTGGAGGCGAGATCATTTCATGAGCACTCTTAAACTCACCCTCGAAACCGGCGACGTGACAATCGAAACGTTCGAGGACAAAGCCCCGAAACATGTCGAGCAAATCACGCGCCTTGCCGAAGACGGCTTTTACGACGGCCTTGTCTTCCACCGCGTGATCGACGGTTTCATGGCACAAGGCGGCTGCCCAGAGGGCACAGGTATGGGCGGTGCGGACGAGCACATCCCGGCTGAATTCAACGATACACCTCACGTCGAAGGCATTGTTTCGATGGCGCGTGCGCAGGACCCGAACTCGGCATCAAGCCAGTTCTTCATCTGCCTTGACGATGCGACTTTCCTTGATGGTCAGTACACAGCCTGGGGTAAGGTGACGAGCGGTATGGAGCACGTCCACGCGATCCAAAAGGGCGAGCCACCAGCTGAGCCAACCAAGATCATCAAGTTCGCGAAGGCCTAAGCTTTCGCCTCGGCCCGGCGGCGCGCCTCTGCGCTGTCGGTGTCTTCGAGATAGATCAGTCCAACCAAACGACGGATGATCATCTCCTCGTGCGGGTCGCGCTCATCATCGCTGAGAACGATCCGCCACATATCTTCGACCAATGACATTTTCTCATCCCGTTCGAGGCCGGTTTTGACCACGCGGCTGAAGGCATACATGTCATTGGACGCGGCCTGAGCATCCTCGGCTTCTGCGCGCAGGGCAGTTGCTTCTTCGTCAGAGAGATCATACCGCCGTTTGATCATCTGTGTGATGAGCGCCTTTTCTTCATCTGTATAGACCTCATCGGCGCGGGCCGCTTCTACCAAAAGAGCCGTGACGGCCTGGCGGAGGTCTCCAGCTTCATCAGAGGGCGCAGGCGCTTGCCCGCGGAACGTCTGAAACAGCTTATCGAGCATAACGATTGTCCTCGTGATCGGGTTCGGTTGGAGCCGCCTGGTCGTTGTAGCAAAGGGCAGCTTCTGGTGCTGACACACGCCGCTCAGGCAGGCTGAGCACCTCCAAGACAAAAAGGCGCGGACCGCGCATGACGGTCACTGTGTCTCCTATGCGGATCTTGAAGCCTGGCTTGTCCGTTCGCAGCGTTTGACCATCGCGACCGACGCGCACACCTTTGCCGCTGATGACCTTGGCCGAAAGGGCGCGGGTCTTAAAAATCCGCACAGACCATAGCCACTTATCGAGCCTTTGCGCGTCGTCCGTCAAACTGCCTCTCAATCAAAGTGCCAGCGAAGGGCATGCGGAGGGGCTTGGCAAGCTTAACTCCGCTCCAGAATGCGGCGTGAAGTCCAGTAAAGCGAAGCGCAGGCGATGACGCAGTAGGCGGTCATCCAGCCGAACTGAGTCGGCAGCGGTACCCCGCGATCGATCAAGAGACCCGTGATCCAGGGGCCAAGAGCCGTGGAGAAGACCATCGCTGACTGGATCACCGACCGGATCGAGCCGAGATATTTTGTTCCGTATGCCTCTGGCCAGAACGATCCGAAGAGCGTGTTGGAGAACCCGTAGCTCACGCCGAAAAGTCCAAAAAAGATGAGCACGCCGATGGGCCCATCGAGCCATGCCACGGCAGCGCAACCAAGGGCCAAGGGGACAAGAAAGATCGGCAAGAGCGCCGTCGCGCTGAACCGGTCAACAAGCCGCCCGGTGAGGAGCGCGAAGCTCAGTGTCAGAACAGCCATGACGGGGATGCCAGCAGCCATGGTGCCTTCGGCCAAGCCCCGCACTTCGGCCAGGTAATCGCGGTGGAAGAACAAGGTGGTGCCGATAAAGGCTGGCGCGAGAACCGCGGTCAAAACGAGGTAGAAAAGGGGATCTCTCAAAACCTCGCCGCGAGTCCAATCGCGAACGGGGCTGACCACATCTTCCTCTGTGCCCTGCGGAATGCGCTCTTTGCGCAGAAGAAAAATGACCAAGGGTAGGGCAATCAGAAGCAGTGCAGCTGCGCCCGTGAGCCAACCCACCTGGTAGCCGTAAGCGGCGACAAGAAGGGTGAAGGTGAGCGGAAAGAGCGCCTCTTGACCCTGAAACCCAATGACAACCATCGAGACCGCTTTTCCGCGGGAGGCTTTGAACCAGCGCGCGGTCTCGGTCAGCGCGATGTGGCTCATCATCCCTTGGCCAAGGAGGCGAAGGAGATAGAGGCTGACACCGAGCATCAGGATCGAGTTGGCAAAAGCCATCATCACGCAGGCAAAAGCGAGGCTCGGGATCACGACCGCGGCGACTTGCCATCCGGGCCGGAAATCCATGACCCGGCCGACAAACGGCAGGGTCGCGGCGCTAGCGAGCGTCGCAAGGCCATAGAGATTGCCCCATTGGCCGTTGCTCATCCCAAAGGCTTCGCGCAGCTCCCCGCCGCTCGCACCAATAAAAATCGTCTGCCCGAACCCTGAGAAGAGCGTCAGAAGAAATCCGCCGAAAAGCCAGCGTGCGTTGTCGCGATAAAAGGATGGCATGGTGCGCGAGTGACCATGTCTGCTGCCGCGTCGCAAGCCCAGTTGGTTATTTGACTGATCTCGCTTAGCGTCATCAGCGAAGTGAGATGTGGGTTCTTATGCGTTTGGGTCATTGGGCCGCTTTGGCGGCATGGGCAGGAAGTTCTTTGGGGATCGCGGTCAGCCAACCGCTGACGGATGCGGACTATGATCCGGATATTCCCACCCTGATGGACGTGCTCGGACATGATCACGGTTCTGAGATCACTGCACCGTCGGAAGCCATTGCGTATCTCGAGGCTCTTGAGGCGGCTGCTCCCGAACGGATTAAGATCTTCGAATACGCTCGAAGCCTTGAAGGGCGGCCCCTCGTTTATGCCGTGATCGCTGCGCCAGATATCATGGAGCAAATCGGCGATATCAAAGCCGATCTTGCAGCGCTCGCGACGGGTGAGCTTTCCGAAGCTGAGCGCGCTTCGATCATGAGTGAGACACCTGCCGTTACCTGGCTTGCCTACAGCGTGCATGGGGATGAAATCTCCGGGACCGACGCGGGGCTTGGCATCGCCTACCATCTCTTAGCGGCGGAGAACGACCCGCGCGTCCAAGCGATCCGTGAGGAAACGATCGTTATCGTTGATCCGATGCAGAACCCTGACGGCCGTGCGCGCTTTGTCCATTCCTTCGAGGCCTCAAGAGGGATCGAACCGCAAGGCGACCCAGCCTCCGCTGAACGTGACCAGCCTTGGCCCGGTGGGCGCTACAACCATTCTCTCTTCGATCTGAATCGCGACTGGTTCACTCTTTCGCAGCCGGAGACACGGGGGAAAGTTTCTGGTGTTCTCGAGTGGAACCCAGTTGTCTTCGTCGATATCCATGAGATGGGGACCAACAGCACCTATTATTTCCCGCCAGCCGCGCGTCCTTTTAATCCGTATATCGGTGAAGGATCGCGAGAGGGACAGGAGATCATTGGACGGATGATTGCATCGGCGTTTGATGATGCAGGTGTGCCGTATTTCATCCGCGAGGTCTTTGACCAACTCTATCCAGGTTACGGCGACACCTGGCCTGCGTTTGGCGGTGCCACTGCCATGACGTTCGAACAATCCTCCGCCCGCGGCCTAGTGGGGGACCGGGCTGATGGAACGCAGCTGACCTATCGCGAGACCGTGGCGAACCAGTTCCTGTCATCCCTCACAACAGCCCATGCGGTTGCTGAGAACAAAGACCGCTTCCTGAAGGTTCTTGCGGACACGCGAGCCTCAGCCATCTCGCGGGGGCGCAGCAGCCCTTCTCGGTTCACAGTGATTGATCTTGCGGAGCGCCGCGGACAGGCAGAGGCCCTGGGTCGCCGACTTGCCTCGCAAGGGATCGACGTTTTGTACCGTGAGGAGGGAGGGGTCTTTTGCCGGAAAGATCACCCTGAGGGTGCACTGATTATCGATCGCGCCCAGCCTCAAGGTGACCTGATCGCCACGCTTCTTGAGCCCGATACACCGATGGCGAAAGACTTCGTGGATGAGCAAGAGGATCGGCGTGCGCGAGGGCTTGGGGTCGAGCTTTACGACATCACCGCCTGGTCCGTCCCGCTCATGGATGGCGTCTCGACTGTGTCCTGCAACAGGGTGAACCTTGAGGGGACTGTGGCCCTCGACCCTGACGCGTCGCCAATAGCCCTCCTCGCAGAGGAGTCTGCATTTGGTTATGCGGTGCCTTGGGACGATAAGGTCCAAGCAGAGCTCGTGATCGCAGCGCTGAAAGCTGGCCTTGTTGGTAAGACGACGAATGAAATCTTCACCCAAGATGGCCGAAACTTCCCGCGCGGCACTGTCGTTTTCACCAATGCCCTGAACACTGATGAATTGGGCGAGCAACTCAACGTGCTCGCCGCTGATGTGGGTGCAGAAGTCGTTGCTATGCCCGAAAGCTGGACCGAAGAGGGCCCAACCTTCGGATCGTCAAGCTTCTCACGGCTGGAGATGCCAAAGGTCGCCATGGCGTGGGGTGAGGGCACATCACCGCTCTCGGCCGGTGCATTTCGTCATGTCGTGGAGAAAGAGCTTGGCCTGCCAGTGACACCGATCCGTGTGCGCAGCATGGCTTGGGCTGATCTCACCCAATATGATGTTCTGGTGGTGCCGCAGATCAGGGGTAGCTTCGCAGACGTCCTCGGTGGAGTCGGTACGCGCAATGTTCAGGCTTTTGCAGAGCAAGGCGGCGTCGTGATTGGGCTGGGCAATGCCGTTTCGGTCCTCGCATCGGAGGATGTGGGCATGCTGCCGCTCACCCGAGAGAACGCTGTTCCCACAGGTGACAGTGAGAGCTCTGATGAGGAAGGCCCTATTCCGGGTACGGTGCTCGAGTCGCGTGAGGACTACGCCGATGCGATCGCGAACCCAAATGCGCGTCCGGACTATGTCCCTGGCGTTCTCGTTCGGGCTGATGCCAACGAAGATCACTTCATGAGCTCAGGCTACACAGAGGCCGTATCGCCCTTCGTTGGCAACACCATCTATACACCGCTGCGGGATGGTGAGGGCGTGAATGT
>CAWUIJ010000145.1:0-6324 GCA_963922235.1 uncultured Parvularcula sp.
AAAAATGGTCGGAGTGGCCGGATTCGAACCGACGACCCCTTCACCCCCAGTAAAGTGCGCTACCAGGCTGCGCTACACTCCGACCGACCGCTGTTGCGGGCTCTGGGCACTAACAAAGCTCGATGGCGCCTGCAAGGAACCGATCAGGCCAATTTCGAGAGCAGCGCTTTCGCCTTCGACGCGTCTTTCACGATGCCCTTGATATCCTCAAGGACACTGCTGAGCGAGACCTCTGCAGTGGGAAGAGCGGTTGCTGCTGAAGTGATGTCACCGCGGCCGAGCTCCATGACGAACTCAGTGCCTTCCGACTTCAGGATCTTCTGAACGCCCTTGGTTGTGTAGCCCTCATTGTGCAGCAGACGTTTGATGCCTTGGAGCAGCTCGATGTCCTGCAAACGGTAGAGGCGACGACCGCCAGCGCGGCGCATGGGGCGGACTGGGGAAAAAACGTCTTCCCAGTGGCGGAGCACATGCTGCGCAACGCCGATCTCGTCGGAAGCTTCGGAAATCGTGCGGAACGCAGTGGGTTCCTTGCTGGCGCGGGTCGCACTCATGAATTGTTCGTCCTCATGCCTTCATTGATTCGATCTTTCAGCACGTGGCTGGCGCGGAAGGTCAAAACGCGTCGCGGCGTGATCGGAACCTCTTCCCCGGTCTTAGGGTTTCGGCCCATGCGCTCGTTTTTCGAGCGGATCTGAAAGGTGCCAAACGAGCTCAGCTTCACAGTTTCGCCGGTTTCCAGGCGGTCTGTGATGTGCCCGAGAAGGCTTTCGACAAAAGATGCTGACTCTGACCGGGACAGGCCAACATGGCGATGAACAGCGTCAGTAAGATCAGCGCGAGTACGCGTACGCGACATAGGGAGTTCCATCCTCATCGTTTCTAGGGCGGATTTTATCCGCCAGATTTGGGGGTTTACCACGAACTGCGCGTGTAAGAAACGCTAGCACTTCGCCAAAACTGCGCCCCATGTCAGTCCGCCGCCCATGCCCTCGAACATGCAAAGGTCACCAGGCTTGATCCGCCCGTCGCGATAGCCGGTATCGAAAGCGAGGGGGATGGAAGCCGCCGATGTGTTGGCATGTTCAGCCACGGTCGAAATGACTTTGTCTTCCGGAATGCCCAGCCGCTTGGCGATCCCGTCGAGGATCCGCTGGTTCGCCTGATGCGGCACGAACCAATCCACGTCCGACACCTGGAGCCCAGCTTTCTCAAGGCATTCCTCGATCGCGCTGGAGATGCGGACCACAGCCTCTTTGAAGACCTTTTGGCCTTCCATGCGGAGATATCCCGCCGTCCCCGTCGTTGACGGGCCGCCATCGACATAGAGAATGTCGGCAAGCCGGCCATCCGAGCGGCAGACAGACGCGAGGATCCCTCGATGGCTGTCATCTTCGGCCTCAAGAACAAAGGCGCCAGCGCCGTCGCCAAAGAGCACGCAGGTGCGGCGGTCTTCCCAATCAAGAATGCGAGAGAAGGTTTCCGCGCCGATGACCAAGGCGCGCCGATATTGGCCGCTTTCGATCAAGCTGGATGTCATGGAAAGCGCGTAAATGAAGCCTGAACAGACCGCACCGATATCGAACGCTGCACCCTGATGAATTCCAAGTTCTCTTTGAATATGGGCAGCGCTTGCGGGGAAGGTCTGATTCGGTGTCGCTGTGGCGAGGATCACAAGGTCGATGTCATTAGGCGAAAGGCCAGCATCATCGAGCGCCCTCTGGCCTGCTTCTGTCCCTAGGCTGACGGTCGTTTCGTCGTCCGATGCGATGTAGCGTTGCCGAATACCCGTCCGCTCGCGGATCCAAGCGTCGGATGTATCGACTTTCTCAGTCAACTCATCGTTTGGCACTAAGCGCTTGGGCAGGGCGCTTCCCGCCCCGCGAAAGACTGCGCGACGTGTCATTCAGCAGCCGCCACCGCTTCAAGTGCGTCCACCTCAACGCTTTGTGCGCGGGCTGAGACGGAAGCGATGGTCCGTCGAATTTCATCAACGAAGGGATTAGCCGCCAGCTTCTCAGCCATCTTCACTGCGGAAACAACGCCCGCAGCGTCTGCGCCTCCATGGCTCTTCACGACCAAACCGCCAAGACCGAGGAGGGGAGCTCCGTTGACGGAGGATGGGTCCATTCGCGCCTTCAGGCGTTTAAGAGACCCCATCATCGCGACTGCGCCAATCTTCGAAAGGATGTTTTCCGTCAGGGCCTCTTTGACCCAGGCGCCGACCAGGCGCGCGGTGCCTTCGGCTGTCTTCAGCGCGACATTGCCTGTGAACCCATCAGTGACGACCACATCAACGTCGCCCCCTGAGATGTCGTTGCCTTCCACGAAGCCAATGAAGTTCATTTCGGGGTCAGCTTCGCGCAGCACCTTAGCAGCATTCTTAATCAGTGTGCTGCCTTTCAGGTCCTCCTCGCCGACATTGAGGAGGCCGACAGCGGGTTTATCCTTGCCTGAAAGAGAGCGGTGATAGGCCTCGCCCATAATAGCAAATTGGACCAGCTGCTCTGCTGTGACCTCGACATTGGCACCGACGTCGAGGACGACGGCATTGCCGGTCATGGTCGGCCAGAGAGCCGAGGCGGCCGGACGATCAACGCCTTGGATCATCTTCAGCTGCATGCGCGCAATCGCCATCAACGCGCCGGTGTTGCCGCAGGACACGATGCCGTGGGCTTTACCGAGCTTCACCTGTTCAATCGCTGCCCACATCGAGCTGTCACGTGACTTGCGAAGGGCGCGGGCGGGCTTGTCATCCATCGCCACCACGCCGTCAGCATAAAGATGCTCAACCTGTTCGCTGGGCAGTTCATGCGCTGAAACCGCGTTGGCGATGGGGCCCTCTTGACCAACCAAAAGGAGTTTGGCCTTAAGTCCTTCTTTGATCGCCGCAGCGCAGCCAGCGATGATTTCGGATGGGCCTTGGTCGCTGCCCATTACATCGATGGCCAATGTCAGTGCACCGCGGTTCAATTCGGTCCCCATGGGCTGCCTCAACTCTTCTTTCATCAGCCGCCCCTGCGCGGCTCTTTCAAACTGCAAACCAGATCCATTCTCCGTTTAGGGAAGGATCGGGTCCTCGATCATTTTCGCCGACTTCAGCCACCAGTCCTGGTCAAAGCCCTGAATCTCAAGATTGGCGATGAATTGGCGCGCGCCGGCTTCCCAAGAGAACCGCTCCGACCAGGCACGGCATTCCTCCGGGTTTCGGTGTTCAAGCGCCTCAAGGATCGCCACTTTGAGATCTTCATTGAGCGCGCCTGCGCCTTTGGGCGCACCGTCGAGAATTTCGAGCGGTCCACGGACGGGGTAGGCGGCGACAGGGACGCCGCTGGCCAAGGCCTCGACATTGACGAGGCCGAAAGTGTCCGTACGCGAAGGGAAGACAAAAACATCGGACGCCGCGAACCGCTTCACCAGCTCTTCGCCGTAGTGTTTTCCAGCAAAATGGACGTTCTTGCCCGCGTATTTTTCGCGCAGCTCTTGCTCTTGGGGCCCTGCACCGACCAGCACTTTGGTGCCAGGCAAATCGAGATCGAGGAAATCTTCAAGAGTCTTTTCGACCGCAAACCGCCCGACATAGGTCATGATAGGCCGCGGCAGTCCTTCGAACACGTCGCTTTCGATCGGGCGAAATTGCTCCGTGTCCACACCGCGCTCCCAAAGGCGCATGTTCCGAAAGCCCTTGTCGTCGAGCTCTTGCATCAGGCCAGGGGTCGCGACCATCATTGCTTCGCCGTGGTTGTGGAAGTCGCGAAGAAGCGCATAGCCCCAATCGATGGGGAAGCGGATCCGATCATAAGCATATTCCGGGAACCGCGTGTGAAAGCTGGTTGTGTACGGGAATTTCCGCCGCCGACAGAACCGACGCGTGGCGCGGCCGATCGGACCTTCTGTGGCAATATGAATAGCGTCCGGTTGGAACGCGTTGATCATCGAAGCCACTTTGCGGTTGGGGAACAGCGAAAGTCGTATCTCTGAATAGCTCGGCATCGGGACCGAGTGGAATTCCTGCGGCGTAATATAAAGAACCTCGTTGCCGAATTTGGTCAGAATACGACCAAGCGTATCGAGCGTTGTCACCACGCCGTTCAGCTGAGGCTTCCACGCATCGGTGGCGATCACAATTTTCAAACCGCTCTCCGAGTTCGGCATCTGAAACTTCTGTTTGGGGCTGGTCAGCTTGCGCACGCGCCCGCTGATCCCTTTGAGGCGGGCGCGATCCCCGCCTTCGGCTGCTTCTGTCGGCAAATCACTCATGGTTCTGGGGATTAGAGGTCTCTGCCATGCGTGTCACCCGGCGAGTGCCGCCCAAAACAGCCTGGCAGATGTCCCGAGATGGTACATCGAACCATTTTGTTGTGCGGCGCAAAAAAACCTTGCGTTGGGGCATCTGGGGTGCCAACTTCGGACTCGCTGGTTTTGGCCAGCGAGCCCTTCCGGGCGTTTCCTCCCTAGACTGGCCGCGGCTTTTGTCGCGGCCCTTTTTTTGAGCCCTATGTTGCAGACTATTTCAGGAAAGGCCAGCGGATAGTGAGTTATTCCGCGGCGAGAACAGCTGGTCGATAGGTGTTGAGCACGCGCTCCACAACCAAAGAGAGTTGGCTGACAAAGCCTTTGAAGTGCCTGCTGCGAGCAACGCGCGTTTCGTCGAGATAGAGACCGCGATTGATCTCAATCTGTAGGACGCCCACGCCTTGTTGTGGGCTCCCGTAATGCGAAGCGACATAGCCGCCCGCATAGGGCGCGTTGCGTGCGACGTGGAAACCCTCTGCGCGGAATGCGTCTTCCCAAAGGGTCGCGTCTTCGTTGCGGCACGACGCCCCAAAACGATCGCCCAAAACAATGTCGGGAAGCTTAGTGGCGCCTCCTGCGGTGGAAGGCATGGAATGCCAGTCCACAACAAGCACCCGTGAGAAACGCGTTTTCGCTTCATCGATCAGTGAGCTGATCGAGCTATGATAAGGCGCGAAGCAGTTTTTGAGCCGCGATTTGGCTTCGGTGCTGGGGAGGCGTGAAGGATAAATCTGACGCCCGTCGGCTGCGAGTTTGGGAATCACACCGAAGCCAGCGATCACTCGGTTGCTGCGGCTTTCTTCTGCATCGTCCAGCGGCCCATGAAAGAGCAGGGGGTCAAGCTCCCGCGGTGACCGGTTGAGGTCGACAAAAACGCGCGGGAACCGAGCCGTGACGACAGGAACCGACTCGCTGGCATCGGTGGGAATCAGCTGGTCGACATACGCATCTTCAGATCGCCGCAGCGTCTCGAGCGGGAGAAGAGCTTGCTGAAGCAGGCGCCGAGGATAATCGCGACCGGCATGGGGACAGGTGAAAATGAGGGGCGTCTGCCATTGCGAAGGGCGGGTCACCTCGTGTGCCGGATAGTTCTCTTTGATGATGCGCGCGACCATACCACCCCGTCAGTCGAGTCTTCATAGAGCGGGAAGCCGATGAGGAGAACACCTTTATGTCGTTATCGTGACGCATAACTTTGTCCGAAGAGATGTTCGCGCTTCACTGGGTATTAAGAGCCAGGTACGTAAGGTTAGACGCAAGATTAAAACGAAACTTGGGGGGAGCCCGGCAATGGCCGCGATCCTTTTGGCCGAAGACGACGAATCAATGCGCGCTTTCCTGAAGCGTGCTCTGGAGCGAGCGGGCCACGTGGTGGTCGACGCGGGGCAGGGGGATGATGCCCTGAACGAGCTTCAGCTTCGCGAGTTCGATCTTCTTCTCACGGATATTGTGATGCCTGTGATGGACGGTATCGAGCTTGCGCGCCGCGCAGCAGATATCGACCCTGCGATGAAGATCATGTTCATCACGGGTTTTGCGGCGGTTGCCCTTAATCCCGCCAACCGGACACCGCAGGACGCGAAAGTGCTGTCAAAGCCTTTCCATCTGCGTGATCTGGTGGATGAAGTTGACCGATTGATCGCCGCCTAGCCTTGAAGCGATCCACCAACGTCCTTATTGTTTATCAGTAAGAAACAAAAGGGCGTTTCCCATGACAAAGTTTATCCTCCCGCTCGCTGTGGCAAGCGTGGCACTTTCTGGCTGCATCATCGACGCGGGCAGCGATTGGCATGATGACATGTCTCTTGAGTCGCGGACCAACCTCGCGACCGAGGCTTGCGGTCCTGGCAACGTGAAGTCTGTCTCGAACGACGGCTTCTCCTGCAAAGAAGAATAGTCACTCAAGACTGCTTGAACCCCGGAGCGCCCGCGTCTAAGCGCGGCGGCTCCGGTCGCGTAGCTCAGCGGTAGAGCACTCGCTTCACACGCGAGTGGTCGCTGGTTCGATCCCAGCCGCGACCACCATTT
>CAWUIJ010000146.1:0-6302 GCA_963922235.1 uncultured Parvularcula sp.
CGGGTTTTCGGCCTTGGTTGCAAGAGCAAACCCTGACCCCCGCACCGATGCCGTCCCAAGTCAGGCCCTTTGAAAGCCATATTGTTGGCGACTACGATCATTTGGCTCGAAGGGGAGAGTGGGTGAGGTCTTCCGATGGCTGACGGTACTAGTGATCTTGCGAAGACCGCTGCCATCCAGCGCGCGGTGGGTGACCCGGTTCGCTCGGCCTGGGTCTCTGCCAATGCCGGCACAGGGAAAACCTATCTTCTTGTTCGGCGGGTGATCCGGCAGCTGCTGCTTGGGTCACCTCCGTACACGATTGTCTGCATCACCTTTACGAAGGCCGCGGCGTCAGAGATGGCGGATCGTCTTCTGACGCTCCTCAGCGAGTGGGCCTTAATGCCCGACGATAAGCTGATCGACGCGATCCTGGATGCCACTGGGGATCGACCTTCACCGGAGGACCTGCCGAGGGCGAGGCGGCTGTTCGCGCAGGCCTTGGAATCGCCGGGCGGCCTTAAGATCCAGACGATCCACAGCTTTTGTGCATCGCTGCTTGGCCGCTTCCCTGCGGAGGCAGGACTGACGCTTGGCTTTCGGGCGCTGGAAGATGACGAGGCGGGCCTTCTCTTGCGGGAGGCCGTGCATGAAGTGGCGGAAGCCGCAGCGTCGCCAGACCATCCGCTCCATGAGCATTTGATGGCGGTGTCGTCGCGTTTCCAAGGCGAAACCGACGACGGATTCTCCGTCGCGGTTCATTTGGAGGGTGCTCTTTCAACCTACTCCACCAAAAGCCGCGGGCTTCTCTCTTTCGCAGGCCTTGATGCTGCCGGGATCAGCCAGGCCATGCGTGCAGCTTTCGATCTCGGTCCTGATGATGACCATGATGGCTTGCAGCGTGCTTGCCGGGAGGGCCTTGATCTCCAATTCATCCGAGAGGTGATTGCTGCATTTTCGGAAGGCGGAGCGTCTGCGAAGAAGTCTGCCCAGAAGATGGAAGCCTATCTCGAGTTGAAGGATCTCTCGCGATTTGCCGATGATGCCTTTGTCTTCAAAGCGGATGGCGGCCTTCTCTCCCGGATCGGGGATAAGGCGTCCAAGGCAGCCATCCACAACTTCGATCATCGGTGGGCAGAGCTCGGCGCTTATTTCACCGGCTTCCGCGATCGGGCGCGGGCTGCACGGATCTTTGAAGAGAACCAACATTTCATGGTCTTGGCGCTGGCATGTATCAGCAATTACGACGCCAAAAAGACAATGCGCGGTGCGCTTGATTTTGATGACCTGATCGAGGCGTCATTGGCGCTCTTGCAGCAGGTTGCTGGATCGTGGGTACGGTTCAAACTCGACCAAGGCATTCGCCATGTGTTGCTTGATGAGGCGCAAGACACATCGCTCGCGCAATGGAACCTTTTTGCTGAGCTCGTCAGTGAGGTGACGGATGTTGATCCGGAGGCCGCCGGTGTTGATGAGC
This sequence comes from uncultured Parvularcula sp., assembly GCA_963922235.1. GTDB lineage: Bacteria > Pseudomonadota > Alphaproteobacteria > Caulobacterales > Parvularculaceae > Parvularcula. Next base: position 1,457 of record CAWUIJ010000146.1, read on the forward strand.
CGTCCACGCTGTTCGTGGTCGGTGATCCGAAGCAGTCCATCTACGCCTTCAATGGTGCGGAAGCAGCGCTCTTTCAAGCGAACCGTCAGGCCTATGACGAACGGCTCGCCGGTCGTCTGGTCAGCAGAGACTTGTTCTTGTCATTCAGGACGGCGCAACCCGTGCTCGATGTGGTTGACCAGGTTTTCGCGCCTGGAGGACCTGGCGGCATGCCTGAGCCCTATGAACGCCACCGTGCTCGGTGGAGTGATCGTCCGGGTTCGGTGGAGCTTTGGCCATCGCTCGAAAAGCCTGAGAAGGCAGAGCTGCCTGTTTGGGACCTTCCCGTCGACCTTCCGCAAGAGGACAGCATTGATCGGATGGCTGCACGAGCAATCGTGGAGGATATCCGTCGCCGTCTCGAGGGCGGGGAGCGCTTGGCGAGCAAAGGCGGCCGCCCCATTGAAGCTTCGGATTTTATGGTCCTTTTCCAGCGTCGCTCGGCCCGTTTTCGGGAGGTGATCAAGGCGCTTGATGAGGCTGGCGTGCCCTGTGCGGGTACAGATCGGATCCGAATTGGTGACGACGTGGCGGTGAAGGACCTGCTTGCCCTCATGCGCTTTGCTTGCAACACGGATGATTGTCTCAGTCTGGCTGAGCTTTTGAAGTCACCCTTCTTTGGCTTTTCGGAAGACGAGCTTTTTGCGCTTGCTCACGACCGGGGTCCGCTCCGGTTATGGAGGGTTCTGCGTGACCAGGCGCAGGGCGAGGGCCAGGTTGCGGAACGGTATCGGTCAGTTGCCGCGGAGCTTCAAAACGCGCTCGACGAGGGCAATCGGCGAGGCCCCTATGCTTTGATGACATCACTCTTGGATGCAGGTGATCCTGCGACGGGGCGTGCCCGGATGATGGCGCGCCTGGGGCGAAGTTTTAGCGAGCCTGTATCCGCTATTCTCGACGAAGCACTTGCCTTTGAGGATGCAGAGCCGCGGAGCCTTCATGGCTTCCTCCATCGTGCCGAAACCATGCGTGCAGAGATTAAGCGCGAGGTGAGCGAGGAAGAGGGCGGGGTCCGCATCATGACAGCCCATGGCGCGAAAGGACTGGAGGCGCCTGCCGTCTATCTTGCGGATGCGGATTACCTCCAATCCAGCGCTGATCATTGGCGCCGCGAGGCCTTTGTGAAAGTGGCGTTTTCGGAGCTGAACGCGGAGCTCCCTATGCTGCTGCCTCAAAGCAGCAAGGAAGACAGCGAGGCCACATCGGCTTGGCGCAAAGCGGGCGACGATGCGCGCCTGGAAGAGTACCGTCGCCTTTTCTATGTGGCTGCGACGAGGGCGGAGGAAACCCTGACGATTTGCGGCGGGAAGCCTGACCCCAAGCCCGAGAGTTGGTATGCGCTGGCAATGCGAGCGTTTGAAGGGCTCAGGTCGTCTCCGGGCTATAGCGAAAGGTCGAGTGCGGAGGGCGAGACCATTCGGCGTTACGCGTTCGAGGGCATGATAGAGGTCAAACCGCCGCGTGAAGAAGCCGATCAGTCTACCTACGATACACCGGTGTGGATTCATCAGAGGGCTGGAGATGAGCCGCAGGACCCTGTCCTTTATCCCTCAGCGCTAGGCGGTGAGGATTGGAAAATCCTTGAGAGCGAAGCCTATAAATCGCCATCGCGATCCGACGCGAAGGCGCGAGGTCTTCTGGTTCACAAACTGCTCGAGCTCTTACCCGATCGTGGTCAGAGCACTTGGCCTGAATTGGCCCCAAGAATTGCGACCAGCTTTGCAGCACGGGTCGAGGAGACTGATACTCTGGTGAAAGATGTTCTGGCGCTTTTGACAAACCCTTCGTTGTCACCGCTCTTTGCACCAGAGGGCCTGGCGGAGGTTTCTGTTCAGGGTATGGTCGATGGCAAAATGATCAGTGGTCAAATCGATAGGCTGCTCATCGAGGAATCGCAAATCACCATCCTCGAGTATAAATCGGCGCAACGGGTGCCCGTCAGTGCTGACGCGATCCCGGAGGCCCATCTCCATCAGGTTGCAGCCTACCGGGCGTTGATTGAGGACCGTTACCCTGGCCGGCCTGTGCGTACGGTTTTGCTTTATACCGCCGGGCCCGTCGCGTATGACGTCGGGCGAGGAATCATAGCGGGGGCTTCAGAAACTTTCAGCTCTTGTGCCTGTGAAATCCGTTCATAGCTCACGCGTCGCGAAAGGATCTGATGATGAGCACCAAAACTGTGACCGATACGAGCTTTTCTGATGACGTGTTGAGTGCCGAAGGGCACGTCCTGGTCGACTTTTGGGCGACTTGGTGCGGCCCTTGTAAGCAGATTTCCCCTGCTCTCGAAGAGATTGCAGGCGAGATGGCTGGCGATCTGACCGTTGCAAAAGTTGATATCGATGAAAACCCAAACACCCCTGGCCAATACGGCGTGCGCGGCGTCCCGACCCTGATGATTTTCAAGGACGGTGAACTTGTCTCCACTAAGGTTGGAGCAGCGCCCAAGTCTCAGCTTGAGGCTTGGATCAAAGAAACAGTCAGCGCTTAGGCGGTCAACTGTCCGAACTAAGACGCGGCGGCGACGGGTTTGGTCTCGTCGTCGCCGTTGTCTTTTTCGGCTTCCTCTTCGCTGTCATCGCTTGAGGCTTCGAGATCGTTCTCAGCGACGGTTTCCAAAACTGGGGCTTCGTCTGTTTCATCCTCAGCTTCTGTTGTCTCCGGTTCTGGTTCCGGAGGAGGCGCGAGAAGGGCACGGACCTCTTCGATATCGAGCTCAGGTGTCTCGACCTCCAGCGGCGGCGGTGCCAGGCGCTCGTGTTCGCCATATTCGCGAATGAGGCGGCGCCATCCTTCTGTTGTGTACTGAAAATCACCGTCCTGACCTGGAATGAATTCAAGCGGCGCGTGCGCGGCTTTCGCCTTCCATGCAGCAGCGGCCTCTGCGCCGTAGCGAGTCTCGGTGATCTCAGCCATGAGGGTCAGCACGCGGCGGCTTGCGCGTCCTTTGAGGAGCGGTTCCAGCGTCTCTTGGGCAGCACTGGCCTGGCCGCCTTCGAGCTGCACTTGGGCCAGAAGGAGTTGGCTTTCAGGATGCGAGGGGTTCTTCTCTGCCAGTTTCATGAGGCGGCCAGAGACCCGCTCTTCGCGCTCGTGCTCAAAAATGCGGCGCATGACAGCGGCTAGACCAGGATGGGGCTCCGCTGCCCAGGCTTCGCCCAGGATCTTCACGGCACGCGAACGACGTCCTGCCTTCACCTCGGCTTCGGCCGCAATGGCCGCAGCAGGCGTGAGGCTTGGTGCTTTCTTAAGTGCAGCCTCTGCGTCCTTGAGAGCCGTGTCGTGGTCATCGGATTCGCTGGCGGCGAAGGCTTGGGCGGCGAGGAGGGCCCCTTCGATCCGTTTGAACTCAGGCCCATCGGCGGCACCGTTCTGCCGTGCACGGCCTATAGCGTGAATGGCGTCACCCCATGCGCCGCGTTCAAGGCCGAGCGTCAGAACACTTTCAAAAGCCCAGGATGTTCCAGGACGAAGCTCAAAAGCACGCTCGGCATAGGCCCGGGCTTCGTCTTGATCGCCGCTTGCAAGCGCGTGGAGATAAAGCCCCCGTAGGCCCAAAAATTCCGTCTCCGGCGCTTCAAGCATGCCGGCATAGGCCGTCTCTGCCGTCAGGCGGTCGCCAGCCAACTGCGCAGCTTGTGCTGTTAGAAGCCGGGTCAGAGCGGGTTCATTGAGATTGCTCGATGCTGTCCGCGCGTGGCGCTGGGCGTCGGCAGCATCTCCCGCTGCCACAGCTTCCAAGCCGCGTGTCAGCGCCATCATGCCGCGCGCCCGCTTGGTGTCTTCTGAGCGGCGGCGCAGCCTCGCAGGGAGGGACGTCAGCCAGCTGACAATCTGGCCTCCGAAAAAGCAGAGAAGGGCAGCGATGACCAAGAGGCCAACCAGCAGCGCCGTGGGCAGCTCGAGTTGTGTGCCTTCCCACCGAATGACGGCAAAGCCTGTGACACCCGTGAGCCAGGTGATGCCCCAAGCGGCGGCAATCACCAGCAGAATATAGATGAGGATCCTGATCATCGGGCCACCTTACGCGCCGCCCCGCCTTAGCCGCGGCGCGGGGAGGTCACTTGTTGTTCGAGTGCGTGCAGGCCCCGGCTGGCAATGGCCTTCGCCTCAGCTGCTGCGACCCAATCAGCAAAGGCTGTTTCGGCTGAACCATCAAGCTGAGAAAGTTCACTCGTTGCGGCATTGAAGTCACCATCTTCGAGGCGCTGCTCGGCGCGTGCAATCACCGCGCCGACACTGTCGCCTTCGACATCGCCAACGGGTCGAACGGTGAAAAGGCCAGCAAGATTGGCCAGGAACGTTTCGATGATGCCTTCCGCACTGTCCCGCATGTCGCCAGCCAGCGCTTCACGCGCGGCTTCTTCGAAGTCCGCGCGCAGGGCATCGTCAGAAGGAAGCCCTTGATCCGCAAACGAACGAAGCTGGCTCAGCTCTGTCTGCCCGCCGGTGATCGCCTCAATGGCATTGAGTTGCCGGCGGAAGGGCTGGCCCGTATCAATCCGGTCGCCGAGTTCGGTCATCGCGATGAGAAGCGCGCCGCGTTGTGCCACGGCGACGTCTCGCGTCTGAAGCTGGGCAAGCCGGTTATCCAGCTGCGAGATCTGCGCCTGCGATGCTTGCTGCTGGGCGCTCAGTGACTGTTGGATTTCAGCGAGGCGACGATCGGTTTGCTGAAGCGCGGCCTGTGTCCGGCTCAGCTGTGTGCCGATCACTTGCTCCGTCTGCTGAAGCTGGGCTTGTGTCTGAGCAACTTGCGCCTGCGTTTGGGCGAAGCGCGTGTCGATCACCTCTTCGGTTTGAGCCA
>CAWUIJ010000147.1:0-6290 GCA_963922235.1 uncultured Parvularcula sp.
GGCGCGCATGACAGCTCAACAGCTGGCCTGATCGCCCATATCCAGGCGCTAAGGAGCTAGGGAACCTTGCGAAAAGCGAGCGTTTCCGGTAGCGCTCCCACCTTGCTGCGCTTGGGTGCACTATGAACCACGACGTCAGATCAGTCGCCATTATCATGGGTTCGACCTCCGATTGGCCGACCATGAAAGCGGCTGCGGATGTGCTCGATGCCCTCGATGTGGGCCATGACGACCTTATCGTTTCTGCTCACCGCACACCGAACCGTATGGTGAAGTTTGCGATGAATGCGGAGGAAGATGGCTACAAGGTCATCATTGCAGGCGCGGGCGGCGCTGCTCACCTTCCCGGCATGGTCGCGTCGATGACGACCTTGCCCGTTCTCGGTGTGCCGGTTCAATCGAAGGCTCTGTCGGGAATGGATAGTCTTCTTTCCATTGCCCAAATGCCTGGCGGCATTCCTGTGGGGACATTGGCGATCGGAGAGGCGGGCGCGAAGAACGCAGGCCTGATGGCAGCATCGATCCTTGCTCTGAGTGATCATGACCTGTCGATGCGCCTCAAGTCATGGCGACAAAAGCAAACCGACGCGGTGCTTGAAGCGCCGCCAACGGACGAACCTGTTCTCTGATGATGCTCAAACCAGGTTCCACGATCGGGATCTTAGGCACGGGGCAGCTGGGGCGCATGATGTGTTCCGCTGCTGCAAAGCTTGGTTTCCGCACCGCAGTCTTTGGTCCTGATGCGGAAGGTTCGCCAGCGGGCGAGGTGGCAACCCTTGCGCGGCAGGCGGCTTATGACGATCTGGATGCCGTGATGGCCTTTGCCAAAGAGGTCGATGCTGTCACTTACGAGTTTGAGAATGTGCCCGCGGCGACGGCTTCGGCCGTCACGGACGCTGGCGGCACGCTCGCTCCCCCGGCTGCGGCGCTCGCGGCGAGCCAAGAGCGGGTGCGGGAAAAGGATTTCTTCCGGTCCATCGGGATCAAGACAGTGGACTACTGGCCCGTAGCCAACGCGGATGATCTCGCGGCTGCGCTCCCGGAGGCTGGGCCTTCCATCCTCAAGACCTGCCAGTTCGGCTATGACGGCAAGGGCCAGGCCACCCTTCAGGGGACAGAGGACCCCGTCAAAGTCTTGGCCGATCTCGGCGGTGGGCCGTGGATCCTTGAGGCCAAGGCGCCATTCACCCGGGAAGTCAGCCAAGTGGCTGCGCGCGGGCGAGATGGTGCGATCACGTTCTTTGACCTTGTCGAGAATGAGCACCGGAGCGGTATCCTGCATCAAAGTGTGATCCCCGCGCCTGCAACGGACAATGTGCTTGAGCAGGCTCAGACAGCGACGCGCTCTGTCTTGGAAACGCTCGATTATGTCGGTGTTCTGACGGTTGAGTTCTTTGATTGCGCCGGTGAGTTGATGGCCAATGAGATGGCCCCCCGGGTGCACAATTCAGGGCACGTCACGCATGAGGCTTGCCGGGTGAGCCAGTTCGAACAGCATATCCGCGCTGTGGCTGGTTGGCCGCTCGGGGATACGGCGACGCTGATCCCGAGCCAGATGATCAACCTGATCGGTCACGACACCGACGAATGGCGCGCGCTCACGGCGCGTCTCGGCGCGAGCCTCACTCTCTACGGAAAGAAAGAGACAGCACCTGGCCGCAAGATGGGCCACTGGGTGCTGCCGCTCAGCAATCAGTAGCGGCGGAAGGGTGCTGTGAGCACGCCGAGAAGGATCGACGTCACCATCCAAAGGCCCGTAAAACCCGCAAGAGCATAAGCGCCGCCGGCAGCGGTCGCCGGCACCGCGGGCTCATAAGCGGCATAGGTGCTTTCAGCGACGTCTCGATCGAAATCCTGCGCCAGCAACACGGGGCGTTCCCACTCTGACGCGGTGGTCAGCTTCGCGAGCTGGGCGTTGAGTGTTTCATATCGGGTCACATCCTGGACAATGCCGCCGCAAAGGCTCGCTAGGACCGGCTCATCCGACTGGCACACGTCCAGCGCTTCCTGGCGGCTCTTGTTGTCGTCAGCTGCAGCCCGGTCGAAACGGTCCACGATGACCTGAAGCTCGGCCACGCGCCCGGTCAGGTTTTGGATATATTGCTGTGTGAATTCAGGGGCTTGGCTGGTGCCAATCGCACCCAAAAGACCCATAACCAGTGCAAGAAAGCGGCTCATAACAATACCCTACCCACCCACGCCGTCTTATGGCGTCCTGAGCCATCTTGCAATTCTGGTGACACCCAGGCGCGCACCTTTCCCAAGAACATGAATAGGGTGCGGGTGTTGTGCCCCGACGGCCTGAAAGAGGACTGCATCATGACCCATCCGACCCTTCTTTATGCCGCCCTGACGATCGCTGCGGGGATAGGCATTCCCGTGATGGCAGCCATGAACGCATCGATTGGCACCCGTTGGGGATCACCGAGCGGCGCAGCAGCACTCCTCTTTGTGGTGGGCGGGGTGATCAGCCTTGCGGTCTATCTCTCAACCTCGTCGGCACCGACCAAAGGCGGTGCGCCACTGCCCTGGTTTTATTATGGAGCAGGGGCACTGGTCGCGTTCTACATCCTAACGATCACAGCCGTGGCACCGAAGTTTGGCCTCGGCAACGCGATCTTCTTTGTGCTGCTGGGTCAGTTGATCGCCGCTTCGGTGATCGACCATTTCGGATGGCTCGGCGCCGCGCAGTCATCGCTGACCCTGCGCCGCGCGTTCGGTGTCGCTGTCATGGCGGTGGGGGTCTATCTTGCCAGAAAGCCCCCCGTTTAGTCCGCTTACTGTCCGTCGCGCCGTGCGAGGAATGCCAGCCGCTCAAAAAGGTGCACGTCCTGCTCGTTTTTGAGGAGCGCGCCATGGAGCGGCGGAATGGCCTTACGCGGATCTTTTTCGCGCAGGGTCTCAAGGTCCACATCTTCGACCATGAGAAGCTTCAGCCAATCAAGAAGCTCTGATGTCGATGGCTTCTTCTTGAGGCCAGGCGTCTCACGCAGAGCATAGAAGCGCGTGAGCGCATCCCGGACCAGGCGCTCTTTGATACCTGGATAGTGGACCTCGACGATGTCTTTCATCGTCTCTTCGTCCGGGAACTTGATGAAGTGGAAGAAGCAGCGGCGCAGGAATGCGTCGGGCAGTTCTTTTTCGTTGTTCGAGGTGATGATAATCACCGGGCGCTGCTCGGCCTTGATGGTCTCGCCCGTCTCGTAAACGTAGAACTCCATCCGATCGAGCTCTTGGAGAAGGTCGTTCGGGAATTCGATGTCCGCTTTATCGATCTCATCGATCAGCAGGACCGGACGCACGTCAGAGGTGAATGCCTCCCAAAGCTTCCCGCGTTTGATGTAGTTCGCGACATCGGTCGCTTTGGCATCGCCGAGCTGACTATCCCGAAGACGGGCGACGGCATCATACTCATAGAGGCCTTGCGCGGCTTTGGTCGTCGATTTGACGTGCCATTCGATCAGCGGCGCGCCGAGGCTCTGGGCGACCTCATTGGCGAGCACAGTCTTACCGGTGCCGGGCTCTCCTTTGATGAGAAGGGGCCGCTCAAGGGTGACAGCGGCATTCACCGCGACCTTGAGGTCATCGGTGGCGACGTAACTGGATGTGCTCTCAAAAGACATGAGTGCATGGTTAGTGCCACATTTGCTGCAGGGCAACGGACGAATGATCGCGATTGCGTCAGGGGGTCTTGGTGGTGTCCATCACGATGTAGGATGTGATGCCGATCACCCCGGGCTGTTGGCCAAGAACCTCGGTGTGGAACTGCTTGTAGGCCGCGAGATCAGCGACTTCGACCTTCAGCACATATTCAACGGCGCCGGTCACGTTGTAGCATTCGGTGACCTGGGTGGCATTGTCCATGGCGCGCTCAAAGCTTTCCTGATCTTTCTTGGTGTGCCGCCCCAGCGCGACGGTCATGATCACGAGGAAGTCCCGCTCCAAGTGATGGGGATCGAGGACCGCGCGATAGCCCTTGATCACACCGGTGCGTTCGAGCTCTTGCACCCGCCGATGGCAGGCCGAGACCGAAAGGCCGACCTGATCGGCCAGCTTGGCATTGGTCAAACGCCCATCGCGAGAGAGGGCGCGCAAAATTTTCCTGTCAAACTCGTCGATCGCCGCCATAATTCCTGAAAAGCCTTGGTTGCAATGCGATTTTGCGAAGAAGTCGCGCTATTGGCTAGTTATCTCTTCCTCATGATGCTTACAGATCTTGTCGCCGCCGCCGCCTTTATTTTCGTCAGTACCGTGACGCCTGGACCGAACAATTTCTTGGTCATGACGTCCGGGACGCAATGGGGGGTTAAGCCCTCGGTCAAACTCGTCGCAGGAATTCTTTCAGGATTTATACTGATGAACCTAGCGGTCGGCCTTGGTCTCATGCGTGTCTTTGAGGCGTTTCCAAGCTTGATCATCGTCATCAAAGTCGCGAGTACGGCCTATCTCATCTACCTCACCTGGAAGATCGCCACAGCGAAAGCCCATGTGGGCGGCGAGACCGGTACCGATCGGCCGATGACCTTTGTCGAGGGCGCGATGTTCCAGCTGGTGAACCCGAAGGCCTGGGCGATGATCGTCACAGCTCTGACGGTCTATCTCGACACCACAAGCCTTGGCGCAGTGTTGCTGCTCTCCGCTGGGTTCCTCGCCGTTGGCATTCCAAACTTCACCATGTGGCTTGCCGTTGGTACACAGATCAAAAGGCTGCTCTCGACCGAGCGCCGCGCAAGGATCTTCAACCAATCCATGGCGGCACTTCTGGTCTTGAGCATGGTGCCTGTCTTGGTCGGTTAGGCCTTGGCCTTCGAAAGTGAGGACCGCCGGCGCGACGCCCATATGCTACCCAAGAGGGGGGGCGCAAGGAGCGCCGCTGCCGGCGGAAGGGGGACTGGATTGGTCGCCTGAAGCACCATGGACGTATCAATCCGGAAGTTGGATTGCGTCGTATGCCGCTCAGCGAAAAAGAGTTTGAAGGGGTAATTATGCCCGGCGGTCAGGCCCAGCGTATCAAGATCAACACTGGCCGTCTGTGCGCCGTGCACGCCGCCAAGATCGATCACGAGCTCATCATTGATGTACACCCACACATCGTCGTCACCGCGGAAGGTGAAGTTTTCACCGCCTTGATAGGTGAACGCGGTCTCCAGCTCCATGGTGAAGTGGTAGTTGTGTGACCGGCCCTGATTGCCCATCAGTTGATCATCGATAGGGAAGAAGCTGCTGTTGGAATAGGTGAACACGCCATCATCGTCGTTGTCTTGCAGCTCAAGGATGATGTTCATCGATTGGTTGACCCCAGGAACATCATTGTACCATTGGTCGAACGCGGCTTGTCCTGACGTCGTCGCCGTGCCGCCTGGCCCGCCTGCATAGACAGGATTTCCATCCGCACCCAGCGTGGTTTCAACCATGCCCCGGTCATTGCCGACGTTGCTTTCCATGTCAGGATGGGAGTCCAGAAAGTCCCGAACCGTTGCGTTCAGTTGGATGGTCGACGCGCTCGCTGTCGAGCTCAGTGCGGTTGCTGTGGCCATGGTGGCGAGCAGGATTTTCATCGGTTCAGCCCTCTTGTCTCGAAACCTGCCGGGAGCAACGCAAAGGGCAGGCCTTTTTGGGCACCGAGAGCCAATGGGCCTCTAAGGGACTGATTCAATGCATTATAAATGAGGGCAGGTGGTCTTGGCATAGCCGGACCGGCTGCCCGATCATGCAATTTGCATCGCGCAACCCTTGCAGATTGCAAGCCGAACGCACGCCGAGGCACCTCCTTCACTAGCTCGCATCGATAAACGATGTCATAGTGATAAAAACGAAGGTCGAGGGGACTGGGCAATGCAAGAAGCGTTTGAGTTCGGGGCGGCCGTGGACGCCTATCTTTCCACTGTCGACGGTGCCATTCGCGAGCGCTCCGATGCTTATGACGAAGGCGAGCAGCTTTGGGGCTTGTTCGGCTCGCTCATCAGCATCGTCATCGTGCTCGGCCTTTATGCTGCCGGTTTCTTTAAGGCCCTCCGTGATCGGCTTGAGGGGTGGATGCCGCGATGGCTGGCCGTGTTTCCGTTTTTGTTCGTCTACAGTCTTGTCACCAGCGTTTTGGTCTTTCCGCTCACTTATTATGTCGACCATGCGCGAGAGCATGCGTTTGGTCTCTCGACCCAGACCTTCGGCGCTTGGTTTGGTGAGTTCATGATCGAGAACGCTATCGGTTTGGTGATCGGCACCATTCTGACCGGCTTCTTGGTTTATCTGATCCGAGCCCTGAAAAGGACGTGGTGGATCTGGGGCGC
>CAWUIJ010000148.1:0-6271 GCA_963922235.1 uncultured Parvularcula sp.
CCGGATGGTGCTTCGCTGCGCGCCGTATCGCCTGCCGGCTCTGCCGCACCGCTTCTCGCGTCACAGCGCAGGTGTTCACGATCACCGGCGACTGGCCGCTTTTGTCCGCAAGCGCAGCCATCGCCTCGCTTTCCGAGGCGTTGAGGCGGCAGCCGAGATTGACAGTGATGGCTTTGTCCACAGACATCCGGCCCATGTGCGGGGCGGCGATGCTGCTCGCAACCCCTTGGGTCCAACCAGGGGCTTAGAACTGACCCTTGCGGTGAAGATGGACCGGGCCCGCCATCAGGACATCGCCCGTCGCTTCATCCCATGTGATGTCAATGAAGCCGCCATCGGCGCGGATTTCGGCCTGTCTGGGAACGAGATTCCGGCGGACTGCAGAGACCAACGACGCGCAAGCCGCGGTGCCGCAGGCACGGGTCATTCCGACACCGCGCTCCCATGTCCGCACGCGTAAGCCTTCTGGCGTGAGTGACGCGACCGAGACATTCACGCGGTCAGGGAAGGCAGCATTGGTTTCAATGATCGGGCCAAAGACCTCGATCTCAGCCTTGTCCGCATCGGGCACGAAAAAGACCGCGTGGGGATTACCCATCGAAAGACAGGACGGCGGTTTCAGATCAAACGGCCCAAGCAGGCCTTGGGGCAAGTCCACGAAGCGGGTGTCCTCAGCCTCCTCGGCAAGGGGGACATCCTGCCAGCCAAGGCGCGGCGGACCCATATTGACCCGGACATGTCCGTCGGCGAGCCGTTCCGCGCTCAGATCCCCCGATGGGCTGCCAAAGGTGATGGTCTCAGCATCGCTCTCCTCAAAAAGAAGGCTGGCAATGCACCGCGCCGCGTTCCCGCAGGCGCCGGCCACACTTCCGTCGGTGTTTCGGATCTCCATCAGCGGCTTGCCGCCTTTTTGGCGGAGGGCAATGATTTGATCCGCACCCCACATGCCTTCGCGATCACCCAGCTCAATCGCGGCAGCCTCAGTCATGAAGCCGCCATTGCGGAGGTCGGCGATGACAAAATCATTCCCTGCTCCATCCATAATGATGAAGGGGTGGCCGCGCAGCGGGCCGAGGGGATCTGGCGGAGTGTTCACGCTGCCCCGTTAAGACCAAGAGCGAAGGTCTGTCAGCCCCATGCCGAGAAAACCTGCAATCACAGTGGTTGCCGCTGCACCAATGACCTCAGGCCAAAAGCCAAATCGGCCTCTGATCGCTGAAGCACCAGCAATGGCTGCGGCGAGAACTGGCCAGTCCAGGCCTGAGCGTCCTGATAACGACAGCGCTGCAAAAAGGACGAAAAGCGCGAGCGCCAATCGCCGCGTTTTTGGCGCAAAAGCTGCCCACACCAAGCTTGGCGCGGCAATGGCGGATATCGCGAGATTGGGTGCTGACACATCGGGTGCGTTCCGAACCAAGAGCTCTGGTCCGAGGTCAGCGGTCAAAGCCAGAACCGTCAGCGCGGGCAGAAAGACGATGAGGTAATAGCTAAGCATCTGCCGCTCGAGAAGCACGGTCGGCGCCGTCAAAAACAAGACGGATCCGAGAGGAAGGATGAGCCTCTCAAACTCTGGCACCGTCGCAGCAGCGAGAGCCATGGTGATGCCCATCATCGGCAAATCGACCATCGCTCTCGACATGGCAGCCTGCCTGATCGCGGCGAAAAGAGCGACCAAACCGAATGCGCCAAATCCTGCGCCTGCGAGCACCATCATCATGGCGCCGGGGTGGAGCATCAGCACAGCATCCATTCGTGTACGGGGGAAAGCAGTCAGCACCAGGATGCCGAGGCTCCATCCGATGAGACTCACAGCAAAAAGCGTGGAGTCTGCGGGAAGGCCCAGTCCTTGATGGAGCATCCCAACGAATGCGAGCGGCAGATCTGCCGTCAACATACCGGTGCCCTGTTCGAGGCTTGTGAGGCGCAACGCGAACAGATCCCCCAATGAGCCAGTGACCAACACAGCCATAATCGAACAGATAGCAAAAGCCATCACGACGTTCAGTGTCCGATCAGGCATGGGATGTCTCGCGGAGACTGTCCTCACCCTGCGAATGTTCTGTCTTGTCCCAATAGAAAGGACGAACACAGAATTCATAAAGCGCCTTATAGGCTGCGACGGACTGGAGCACCCAGTAAACAGGAATAAAAAGGCCAGACGGTGTGAGGTGGAACCACTCCCTCACCGTGGGTGCCATGATAAAGAGCCAGGCTGTTCCGACATTGCCTGCGAAGAAAGCGGTGAGAAGAGGCCCCGTGATCCCGGAAAAAATGGGGTCGAGCACTTCTGTCCCTGTGAATGCCCAGACGCCAAAAGCGATCCACATCCAAGGATTGATAAGAGCATTGATGACCACACCGCCAATAGCAAAGTGAAGGACCAGCGCCGCCCGCCAAGGAAGCGGATTGCGCAGATGAACCAGATAGGTCTGGAGATAGCCTTTGAGCCAACGCGAGCGCTGATGAATCCAACGGCGCGGGGTGTCGGTCGCTTCTTCAAAGGTGGTGCTGTCAATGGTCTTTGACTGAAAGCCAGCAGTATAAAGACGAAAGCCAAGATCGGCATCTTCTGTCACGTTGTGCGCATCCCAGCCCCCAACGGTCAGCAAGGCCTCTTTGGTCACAAAATTGCTTGTCCCGCCTAGAGGCAGCGGGAGCCTGAGAAGATCGAGGCCGCGCAAAAACCAATCAAACTGCAACGCGTATTCGAGGCAAAAGAGACGTGTAATGATGGAATCGGTGCGATTGTAATAGTTGAGACGGGCTTGAGTGCAGGCAAGACGTGGCCCCCCTTGTTCGAAGGCTTTGGCTACTTTGGTGAGTTGGTCTGGTTCAGGCCGGTCCTCGGCATCATAAATTCCGATGATGGTGCCGCGAGCCTCAAGAAGGCCACTGTTGAGGGCGTTGGGTTTGGTCTTGGGCCCACCCGGTGGCACACGGACGATACGGACACTGGGATGATGCTGTTTAAGGCCAGTTTCCGTCTCGTCGTCGTCATCCTCGAGAAGAACGAGGACCTCTAATCGATCGTGCGGATAGTCAGCGCGGAGGATGCTGGCGATCAACCAGCTGATGCTCTCTGCTTCCCGGTAGAGCGGACAAAGAACGGTGATCATCGGAGGCGCGTTTAGCTTAGCTGACAGGGCTTGTTTCCTCTGAGGGCTGAGCGCAGCGTTTGTAATGGCGACAAGGCGAAGGATCAAAAGCCCCACAGCATAAGCAAGATTGATCACCAAGAGCGCCCGCAAGACCATAAAGGGGGCTGTGACGAGGCCGATTGTGATAACAATCAGCAGGCAGAGCGCAGCTGTGATCTGCTGGTTCGAAAACCTGCGCTTCGCTTCATCGGAAAAGGTGGTCATGCAGTTGAAGTTTCGGGCCTAGAGAAGCCGCCGGAGCCGAAACCCGGCAATGGACAAGGCGGGGAGCGCCACGAGGCCGATCTCCAGCCATGGCAGCGAGCTGAGAGTTTCGGCGTTGACACCAGCGGCCCACGCTAAGGTCGTAAGACTGCTGATTATCAGAAGAAAAGCTGTGAGAAGAGCTGCTTTCATCGGTACCACCATAGTGAGAGAAAAAGGGCTTGTCCGGGTTCAATGCCGCGTACGGAGATGTCGTACCGACCGCCCAGCGCCATCTTGAGGCTCTTGCGCAGGGGCAAGACGGCTGAAAGGCTGATCTGGGTCAGATCGAAGTCTGATCCGCGGTCTGATCCATCCATGACACTTTCGGTCGTAAAGCTTTGGAGGAGGATCATCGACTCTCCCTCCTTGAGCCCGAGCGTGAGATCGGTCCGGATTTGGTCCCGGTCGCTTCCCAGGCTGCGTCTGTATCCAAGCAGAGCTTCGACGAAGAGATGCTCATTCCCCCAGCCGCGGATCGTGCTGACCTGAAGCGCAGCGTCGTTTCCCATCGCACGGCCGTCATCGATGTCCTGGGACGTGGACAGTGCGCCCGTGACATTGATGGCGGCTGCGTGACCTGCGCTTGGTGCCCAATGCCACTGGCCAAAGAGTTCGGCTTGGCTGAAACCAGACTGTGCACTGACGAAATCGGGGCCGTAGGACTGCTGATTGGCAACAGCGATCACACTGCCGAAGCTTGCTCGCTCGGAGATGCCTCGGATCATGTACGTGCGAGAGACGAACTGTTGGAAGCCGACGTCTTGGTCTTCCGCTTCAAAATATTCAGCGGTCTCGATCGTTAGTTGCTGGCCTGGCGCTTCGGGCCAGGCTCCCGCCAAGGCTGGAACGAGACATAACCAAAGGGCGCTAAGGGCCAAAAGACCCCAACCCCACAAAGCTCCCTTCACCCGCAACCTCCGTGCACCCCCTACGAGACACAGAGATATTAAGAGAACCAGAGGTTGCGACTAGCAATTAGAGGATGTGTTGCGGTTACGCCACAATCTCTAGCGGCAGGCTTGCTCCGCACGCTCGAGAGCGGCCGTGATGCCTAGGAGGGAAAAGGTATAATTCGTTGCTGTGGAGCGCGCTGACGTTGCCGAAACGCGCATCTCCCGGCCGCGACGCATCGCACCAATGAGGCGATTTTCTTCGCTGACGGCTTCAATGAAGCCTTCTTTTTCTGCGGAGAACATTTCCCAGCGATCCGAACCCACCCGCACGGTGGGCTCGGATCCGTCTTGCAGATCATAGCCCGCCATAAAGCTGGGTTGGTTGGTCGCGGCGCCGGACTTCCAGGTCGACACAGAGAAGAACACATCGCCGTGCCGTGCCGAGCTTGGCGAGACATCTTGCGGCTCTGTCACAGCGTAGCAAATGACATCGCTGCCCGTGTCATAGGTGAAGACCATCCAGTCCCTATAGGTGGCAACTTGCTGAGGCTCAGCGGCCAGGGCGATCGTGGGCGACAGGGCGAGGAGGAAAGCGGCGAGAGAGCGCATGCAAATCCCTTTGGTTGGTCGATTCTCCAGCACTCTATGCCGGAGTTTGAGCGAAGTGGGTAGACAGTCTTGAGATGACCATCATGTCAGCTGAAGTCTGATGGCGGCAGCAGTGAGGGTGGGGCACACGGCGATCGCCTGGAGGCTGTAGGCACCCAAAATCAAAAACGGGACAAGGCTGCCATCTCCCGCCGCCGGTCCAAAAACCAAAGGCGGAATGATCAGGGGCAAACTCAAAAAGACAAGCAGCGGCGCGCCGCGCCTTTGATTGGTGCAAAGAGCACTGACCGTTCCTGCAACAAAGACCATGCCCGGGCTGGCAAGAAAGAGCGCCAGCGCACCAAGCCACGAGCCGCCATAGGACAAAAGCAAAAGCGGCATCGCCACCAACATCGGTACCGCCAAGACGACCCAGGCGACGGTCAGTTTCATGAGCGCTGCGCGCGTCAGGCTGACGGGAGAGAGCAGCACCACGTCCGTCGCACCCGAGGAGATGTCCTCCTCAAACATTCCCTCAACGCCCAAGAAAACGGCGACACCTAAGATGATCCAAAGCAATCCTGGACCTGCAGCCTCCAAGAGCTCCCGCTCTCCGCCGATCGCGAGCGGAGCAAGAAAACCCAGCACCAGGAGGATCCCGATCCCCACCGCCCAGCCGCCAGAACGGAGGCGGAGCATCAGCTCCCGCCGGAAGAGGGCGCGTGCCGGGCTCATGCTGCCTTCACCGTCAATGTACGGGCGCCGGGAATGCCGTCTTGGTCGTGAAGAGCGACAATCGCCACGCCCCCGCGGGACCTGTGACCATCGACCAGTGTTCTGACCAGCGCCTGCCCCTCATCGTCCAGCGCAGAGAACGGCTCATCCAGGAGCCATAAGGCCCGCGGACTGACGATCAGGCGCAAGAAGGAGAGCCGCTTCATCTGCCCCGACGACAGCTGTCCTGTGCGCGAGGAGCCAAGACGGTGGAGCCCCAGAACCCGCAGGCTATCGCGAAGCGAACCGCCGTAGAAATCGGTCAGGAAATCGGCGTTCTCCTCCACCGTCAGCCGGGGAGAGAGGCCCGAGGCGGTGCCGACATAATGCACCTCTTCGGAACGGATATAGCCAGGATCGAGGACCTGCACGCCGCGGCGAAAGATGATCTCGCCCTCGGACTGGGTGAGGCCTGCAAGCGCCCGGAGGAGCGATGTCTTGCCCGAGCCGTTGGTTCCCCTGACCATCAAGGCATCGCCGGGCTCAAGCGCGAACGCCGCGCCCGCGAGGACGTCCTGTCCCGCCCGGCGCACCGTCAGCTCCCTGCACTCCAGCGACATCTCAAAAGCCATAGCCTCCCCTGATGCGCCGGTCCGGCATCTGGGGGCAAGG
>CAWUIJ010000149.1:0-6165 GCA_963922235.1 uncultured Parvularcula sp.
CGCCCTGATGATGTGGGAGCGCGCCTATCCGGCCTATTTGCCTGCGGTGATTGGGTTGCTGCTGGCATGTGCGTTGGGTTTCACGGGATGGCTGGCGCGTCTACCGCTTGGGTTCCATGCGAGCGGTCTTGTTTTGATCACTGGAGCGCTGGGCTATCTGCTTTGGCGCGGCATGCGCCAATTCCATTGGCCGTCTCGGCGCGAGGCGCTTCGGCGAATCGAAGAGCGGAACGGGCTGAAGCAGGGTTGCCTCGATGCGATCGATGCGCATCCCTTCGCGGCTGAGGAGACCGAGCCGCTTTGGATGGCTGCCCGGGAGCGCCTCATCGAAGCGATTGGCAGGCCGAAGCTTCCTAAGCTCAACTTGGATGTGCACGCGACGGATCCGTTCCGCCTACGCTTGATCGCGTTGATCCTGTGTTTGACGTCAGCCTTGGTCACGCGCGGCGATCTGACGGGTTTTCAGGCCAGCCTCACGCCAGTCTTTCCGGAGCGGTCGCCGATCACCGTTGATGCCTGGATTGAGCCGCCCGCCTACACAGGATTGCCGCCGCGGGTCTTGAAAGGACGCGTGCGGCAGATCGCGAACATCCCCGAAGGCTCGAACCTGCATCTCCGTCTGCGGGATGAGGTGGGTGAGCCCGCCCGAGGGATCGTGACGTTTGCCTCGGCTGAAGGCGGCAAGCGCCGGATCAGGCCGTCCAATCCCGACAGTCCCGCGATCACCTGGCCACTGACCGAAAGTGGCCTCTTGGCGATTAATGCGCGGGGCGAGACGACGCAGTTCACCCTGCGGGTTCTGAAGGACGGTCCTCCGTCGGTCTTCTTGGGTGAGGATCCTGATCTCTCAAGCGGTGCTGTCCGGCTCAAGGTGATCACAACGGATGCCTATGATCTGGTCCGTGGGACACTGATTGTTTCGCTCTTACCCGGTCAAAAAATTAGCGAAGACGCGCCTGCCCCTGACCAAGCCGTTGTAGATGCGCCCTCTTTGATCTCACTGGATGAACTGGCCGGGCCGACAGGCGAAATTGATGTGGAGATCGATGCGGCCTCCCACCCTTGGGCTGGATTGCTGGTGAAGGCCGAGATCGAGGTCGAAGACGGGCGCGGCCAGTTGGCTCGTTCAGAACCCTTCGCCTTCACCATGCCGGAGCGCACGTTCTACAATCCTTTGAGCCAGGCGGTGATCGAAGAGCGACAGAAGCTTGCCATGGCGCCGTCCAATCTGATGACGAGTACCAAGTTTTTCGGTGCTCTGATCGAAGCGCCCGATCTTTTTGATGTGGATCCTCGTGAGCACCTCATGCTGCGCACCACCGCAGCTGCTGTCGCAGCCGCGAAACGTCGCGATGTGGATGAGGTGGTCGAGAGCCTCTGGCCCCTGGCGGTTGAGCTTGAAGATGCTGGACTCGAATATGCCCGCGCCCGCCTGGACGCAGCTGAGGAAGCGCTTCGCGAGGCTTTACGGAATGGTGCGAGCCAGGACGATATCGCCGGGCGGATCGATGATCTGCGCCAGGCCATGAATGACTACATTCGCGCGCTTGCTGAAAGCGGTATGGCTGAGGCAGAAAGCAGTCCTGCGGATCAGACTCTCGGGGAAGCGGACCTCGAGGATATCCTTCAGCAGATGGAAGATTTCGCTGATCAGGGTGCGAATGATGCTGCACAGAGTCTTCTTTCGCAGCTCGAAGCGTTGCTCAATGGCCTCCAGCTTTCCGCCGGGGCTGGGTCTCCGGGACAGGGACAACCGAGTAGCCAGGGTGGTGGTTCTGGTTCTGGTGGAGAGGGTCAGCCCGGACAGAATGGTCAAGGCGGCTCTGCCGCTCTTTCTGGCGCGATGGATCTGCTTCAGAGACAGCAAGACCTTGCCGATGAGACGTTTGCAGCTCGCCGTGGTGATCGCGGTACGGAAGGCTTGGCGCAGGGGCAGCGGCAGTCTTCTGGCGCGGTCGATGAGCTCGCGCGGAGCCTCGAAGGCGAAGAGCAAGCCGCCCTGCCCGATCTCAACCGAGCGCGTCAGGCGATGGAACGGGCTGCCGATGCGCTTGAGAACGGAAACCTAGGCCGCGCTCAGGCTTTACAGGAAGGCGCCATGCAAGCGCTCCGCGATGCGGGTGATCAGATTGCTGATGCAAGACAAGGTGACCCCGATGGTCGAGGACTTGATCCTCTCGGCCGGGTCATGGATGGCGGGAACACTCTTCGTGCCGATGATTTTGGGCTCTACGATCCAGAAAGAATGCGCGCGCTGATCAGCGACATTCGAAAAAGGCTTGAAGACCCTGACCTCGGTGAGACCGAACGGGCCTATCTCGAAAGTTTGCTTGAGCGCTTTTAAAGCGCGTCCGGCGTTGTCCAAGCTGGCGAGATGACGGGCAAAGACCGGATGGTCACGCTTGTCTCTTCGGTGGGCAAAAGGCTGACCGACTGTACGCCTTGGGGAAGAACGATCCGCACCGTGAAAGGGCGTTCAGCGCCTGGCGGAAGGGATGCAAGGCCAAGTCTCAAGGGCTCTTCAATGGCCAGGCGCTTGCCTGAAAGGCGCAGCAGCACTTCAGGCTCGCGGATTTGATCACCGGCATTGGAGACCAAGCCGCTGAGCTCGAGCGCAGGGCCTTCATTCGACTGCACCAAACGATGATCGAGCTCGGTGAATGTCAAAGCTGGCGGCACAACGATCGCTGGCACCGGCTTCAACGTATCATACGCCACCACGGACACGCTGGTGATCAGCGCCAGGACAGCCCACACCAAAAGAATCGTTCCGAAGAGTGCGGATCGACGCTCTTCTGCTGACGCTGATGGTCTGGGTTCGACAACCGAATGTTCCTCTGGGCGAATCGCTTCGAGATTCGCTTCTTGGAGCATCGCCAACAACTGATTGGCTGGTGATTGCGACGCGCCTTCGTCCCGGAAACTCCGCGGTTTGGGGCCGCGTGGTCCATGTTCAATATTCTCTTCACGCCTTAAGGGAAGACTCATTGCATCTCTCCCTCGGCTCGGTGCAAATCGGAAGAATGTCCACGCAGACTCAGGAAGAACCGATCGTCGCCCTTAAGGACGTCCATCTCTCTTATGATGGCGCGCGCGAGGTGCTGCGCGGCACTGAGTTTAATCTGCGTCCCGGCGACTTTCGATTCCTGACGGGACCGTCGGGCGCCGGCAAAACGACGCTCCTGAAGCTGATTTATGCGGCTCATCGGCCCTCGTCTGGATCTGTGCGTGTATTCGGTCAGGAAATCGGAGACATGCGCACAGCGGACATGCCGCGATTGCGGCGCCGAATCGGCGTGGTGTTCCAAGAGTTCCGACTGCTCGACCATATGACGGCCTTTGAAAATGTGGCGTTGCCGATGCGAGTCCTCGGCATTCACCCTAACACTTATCGGGACGACGTTGTTGAATTGTTAAGTTGGGTCGGTTTGGCACACCGTATCGACGCTCCCCCCACTGTTCTGTCCGGTGGTGAGAAACAAAGGGTCGCTTTGGCCCGTGCTTTGGTCTCCAAACCCGATCTGATCCTAGCTGATGAGCCCACCGGTAACGTTGATCCGGTTATGGGTGAAAAGATCATGCGGCTCCTCTTAGAACTGAACCGTCTGGGAACAGCGGTGATTGTCGCCACGCACGACCTCAACCTTGTTCGCGGGCTCCGTCAGAACATCCTGCGGCTGAAGGAAGGCAAAGTGACCCTTCACGGTCCTATCCCAGATGCGCCGAGCGAATCAGCACCACAAGCGCGCCGGGGACACGGCACATGAGCGCTGAGCAGGATCTTCAAGCCATCCGCAGGGGCGCTGCGCCCATTCTGCCGGAGAATGGGATCTCTGGGTTTTCGCTCGCCATTGTTATTGGCGTACTCGCCTTTCTCGCCGGTATCGCGATGACAGGGTTCTTTGCCGTCGATACAGCAGTGCGCGGATGGTCAGGAGAGCTCACCGGCACCGTGACGATCCAGGTCAGGGGAACGACCTCGGCGGAAATTGAAACAGCCGCAGCCGAGGCCTTTTTGATCCTTCAGCGGACAGAGGGCCTTTCTAATATCTCTCGGGTGTCGGAAGATGCTTCAATGGAGCTTCTTGAGCCTTGGATCGGCCGGGATGTGCTTCCCGAGGACTTGCCTCTGCCCGCTCTTTACACAGCAGACGTCACACCAGAGCTTCGGCAAAATCTCGTGCCGCTGCGCAGTTTGCTGGCCGATGAGGTCAACGGTGCCAGCCTCAATGATCACGGCGCGTGGACGGATCAGTTGGTCCAAAGCGCAAGACGCGTGCGAGGCTTAGCCTTCTTTGCCTTCGTGCTTGTGATCGCTGCGGCCGCCAGCGTGATCGTCTTTGCAGCACGGGCGGGGCTGATGGCCCACCGCAACATCGTGGAAGTGCTGCACCTTGTGGGTGCGACCGACGGGTTCATCGCATCACAGATTGGCCGGCGCTATTTGGTCTTGGGAACCCTCGGCGGCGCCGGCGGAGCTATTGGCGCCGTCATCGCGACGAAATTCCTTGCCGTTGTGACCGAGGACGCAGGCGGGTTTTTGCCCTCTTTCTCCATTGGCATGGAGACAGCACTCTGGCTGTTGGTCATCCCCGTTCTTCTCGGAGGGTTGGCCACGATCTCTGCACGGATCGCTGTGCTCCAAACCCTCCGTCAGGGAAGCTTTACGGCCTAAGCCGCGGCGTCATCGAGTGTCCAGTCCGGGCGGACATAGTGACAGGTGTAGCCGTTGGGATAGCGCTGCAGGTAGTCCTGGTGCTCCCTTTCCGCTTCCCAGAAGTCGCCAAGCGGAGCGACTTCGGTCACCACCGGGCCCGGCCATTTTCCAGAAGCTTCGACATCGGCGATGACCTTGGCGGTCGTCTCCTTCTGCTCGTCATCGGCATACCAGATGGCCGAGCGGTACTGGGTGCCGATGTCGTTGCCTTGGCGATCCTTGGTCGTTGGATCGTGGATTTGGAAAAACCACTGGAGGAGCTTCTCAAACGACATCACTGAAGGATCATAGACGATCTCAATCGCCTCGGCGTGACCTGTGCGTCCGGTCTTGACCAGGTTGTAGGTCGCGTTCGGCGTCTCGCCACCGGTGTAGCCCACGCGGGTGGAAAGCACGCCCGGCTGATTGCGGATCAGCTCTTCCATGCCCCAGAAACAGCCGCCGGCCAGTGTCGCGGTTTTCTTTGTTGTCTGATCCATCATGAAGTCCTCCTCAAAGGCGAGTTAATGGGTTATATACGATATAGGACAGGTGGGATGGCGGCATTCCCGCGGGCAGCATGTCGCGGTTTTTGCCAGGTTGAGGGTGACGATATGGTCGAGAAACGCGGCGATTTCAAAGACATCATGGCTCTTTTGTCCGTCTCGTCGTTCATCATCGGTGGTACGATGCTCTGGGTGACAGGCGAAGATCCAGGTTCCGTCATCCAATCGGGTTTTGAGTATAGCCAGGAATTTGTGGCGGCGAATTTCGAGAACAGCGGCATCACAAACGCTGACAACCTGTTCGAGACGATCAAGAACAATCTTCTTGAACTCGCTCTCACGGGCGGTGCGGCCTTGAGCGGCACACTCACCTTCCTTTGGCGCCGGATCCGTATCATGGGCCTTTCGCTTATCGCGACAATCTCCGGTCATGGCTCTTCAACGCTAGTGGACCTGAATTGGGCTGATAGCGTGAGCACAGTCGCGCATGCTGGGATGTTGTTGTGGATGATAAGCGCTGTCACAGCGGCCTTCGGTGTTTTGGCCATCTTCCGTAAAGGACGCCCTTCGCCCAAGCCGGTTGAGGTGCTGCGGGCCGTTAACAATGCTCGGAGGGCCTAAGCGCTCTTCCCTACGAGACTGCGCTATCGCTAACCCAGTCCTTCTTTAGCCGCGGCGCGGTCAGCAGCATGATGATCCCCGCGATCACATAAAAGCTGCATCCGGACAAAATCGCGTATCGGAGCGACTCGTCTCCATAGCGCGCAGCCAAGCCGTCGGAGATCAGACCAATGGCTGTCTGGCCGATGCCTATGCCTATTAAGTTGTTGATGAAGAGAAAGACGGCAGACGCCGTGGCGCGCATATGCGGCTCAACGAGGTGTTGGAACGCTGACGTGACGGGTCCTAGCCACATCAGACCCAGTGCCGTGGGGATCACAAACACCCAGAACGAGACCGCGA
>CAWUIJ010000150.1:0-6096 GCA_963922235.1 uncultured Parvularcula sp.
TCTAGGGCGCCCATATTGGGCGATGGTTTGCGCCTTTAATCATAGTGCTGAAAGAGCAGCGGTGGGCACACCTTTGGGTGCGTCTCGTCTCAGGCAGTATGCCTCATTAGATACGTGTGCGCATAATGATGCGCACTCCTTAGGGAGTGCGTAGATGGCGCTTTCTTGCTTTAAATAATTGAAATCATGTGGAAATTCAGAATAATTCCGAATTGCATATCGAATGATCTTTCAATACGATGTAATCGTCGATTCGATATAAGGCGATGTTGCGCTAAGTATAATAAAAAGCGTCGATTTCGATGATTCTATTCAATTAAAGGAAAGAATTGCGATGAATAAGAAGCTCTTTTTACTGGCGACCAGTGCCCTCATTTTGGGGTATTCTGGATCCGTCATCGCGGCTCCTGCAAAGGCGTCACAGTCGAAGATCGCCCCTGCTCTTGAGCGGGTGTACGAACTATCAAGTGCGTCGCGCGCAGAACGTCTTGAGGGCCGCGAGGCTGCATCAAAGCTTGCTGATCAGCGGCTCCTAGAGACGCTCGTCTACGAGGGTTTCGTCGCGATCGATGCTGTTGCTGTTTCGGACGTTCAAGCTCTGCGGGCTGACATTGTGGCTTTGGGGGCCAGCAGAACGTCAAGCTACGGTCGCATGGTGTCTGCGCGGATCCCTGTGGCACGACTGGCCGACCTTGCTGCAAGTGAGCACCTTGCCTTTGCGCGCCCCGTCTTGGCCAAGACCAATGTGGGTGCCGTCGAGACGCAAGGTGATCGCTCCATGGGTACGGACCAGGTACGGACCGATCCTAATCTTGGCTTTGATGGATCAGGCGTGACCGTCGGCATCCTGTCTGACAGTTTTGCCTGTGACCCAATCGTGTTTCCTGGAGAGTCCTACAAGACGCCAGCGGAAGACGTGGCGAGCGGTGATATTCCAGACGATGTGCTGATCCTTTCGGACTATAATATCCGTATTGCTTGCATCGACGAAGGTCGCGGTATGGCCCAGTTGGTTCATGACGTTGTGCCAGAAGCCAAGATCTCCTTCCATTCTGCGTTCAATGGCGAGGCCGACTTTGCAGAAGGCATCATCGAACTCGCTGAAGCTGGAGCGGACGTTATCGTTGATGACATCATCTACTTCGCCGAGCCAATGTTCCAGGACGGTATCGTTGCTCAGGCGGCTGATGAAGTGTTCCGGCTTGGTGTTCCTTACTACTCGTCAAACGGCAATGGCGGACGGAACTCTTACGAGGCACCTTACATGCCTTACGACGATGGCGACGGCATCTTCCACGATTTCGATCCGACTGCAGGTGTTGATACGTTCCTGGGCGTGACAATTTCTGCTGGCGAAAACAACCGCATGGTTCTTCAGTGGGACAGCCCTTACTTCTCGATCTCGGGTGCCCCAGGTTCTGCGGCCGATGTGGACATGCTGTTTTACGACGACTCCGGAGCTCTCTTGCCGGATTGCTCGGATAGCCCTTCGGCGCCTATCTGCCGATCGGTCTCCGTTGATGAAGGTGTCGGTCAGGACCCTGTCGAAATCATCAATCTGGTCAACGCCACGGGTGCCGAGGCTGACGTGAGCATCGCTCTGAAAACAGTCGCTGGTACAGCCCCTGGATATGTGAAGTTCATCCAGTTTGATGCTGGTTTTGTCGACACGGAATTTGCTGTCGATGCACCAACGGGTTACGGCCACAGCAACGCTCAAGGTGCTGAAGGTGTCGGCGCCGCTGCGTTCTACTTCACTGCAGCATTCACTGGTGATGTGTCGACGCTTCAACTGCGCCAGGCAGTTGGTGAATTGCCGTGTACACCAGCCTGTCTCAATGACTTTTCGTCAGCGGGCGGAACACCGATCTTCTTTGATGTGGCAGGTAACCGCCTGGCTGAACCAGAGATCCGCTTGAAGCCAGGTATCACTGGTCCTGACGGCGGAAACACGACCTTCTTCATCGCGGATACAAGCCGGGATGATGACGATGGCGACATGATTTTCGAATTCCAAGAGCCCGGTGAATTCCCGAACTTCTTCGGAACATCGGCGTCGGCCCCTCACGTTGCCGCTGTGGCGGCGATGATGATCGATGCTGAGAACTCGCAGATCCTCACGACCACGACTCGTGGATTGAAGGTCGCGCGTATGTGCGACGTGGCGCCTGGTGCTGACAGAGAGACGGGTACGGATTTCACCACGTTCCGCGCCTTTGTGCCGTCGGCTATCAGCTCGGGCGCTTTGCTTGGTCCCTGCGACCGGACTGAGGCGAATGTGATCTATGAAGCCAAACGGCAAACGGCAGGGGATATGACCATCCGTGCGAGCAACGCGACGGGTGAGACCATCCAGATGTTCGATGAAACTGGCATTCGCACGTTCGACTTCGATTCGGGCTTCGGCTTCATTGACGCTAAGCTCGCTGTCGAGGCTTTCTTGAACGGTACGGTTGAACCGTAAACTTCGCACATGAGATCATTAGACTGATCAACGGCCTGGCTCTCCGATAACGAGGGCCAGGCTTATGTATTTTAGGCGCTGCGGCACGCTTATCGAGCCGCCGGATGTGAACGCAAAGTTGATGGGCACTGCGCCGTGGTGGAGCTAGGCGGAATCGAACCGCCGACCTCTTGCATGCCATGCAAGCGCTCTACCAATTGAGCTATAGCCCCGCACACGCCGGCGCGAGCTGAGGCGTTAGCGCCTGGTGACGAGCTGCGCAACGCTGTTCTTGAGTTCTCAGCCAACCTTTTGGAGCAGCTTTTCGAAGTGGCTCTCTTGCAGCGTTGGCTTGAGATTGAAGTTGAAGACGCATCGGAAAGGCGTTTCCACTGGAGAGGATGACGCGTGTCTGATTGATCCGTCGAAAACCAACACACGCCCTCTTTTCGGCGTGATCCGCTTGGTCACCTCTTCGCCCTCAAAGAGGCAAGTGTCGCCATCTGAATCGTTCACGTAGTAGATGAGAACCCAATGCGGTGCTTGGTCATCCGTATGAGCGGGATGGACCAGTGGCTCGCGATCTCGTCCGAGGATGTTCGCCTTTGCGCGGATGATCTCGTTTTTGGGGAGACCCATCCGTTCGATGATGGCTTCGGGAACGTTGGCGTATTGCGAGAAACGCTTTTCGTTTTGGATGAAGCCATGAACAAATTGGGGGGCGTCTCCCGCATTGGTCTGGAGGTCTCGCGCATTGGTGTTGGGGTAGTAGTGCCAAGGAAAACGAAACCCGTGCAGCACCTGCTCGATCTCCAGCGCCATGGCTTCCAGTAGAATCGCATCCCCGACAAAAGCCTTCATGACGTCTCCTTGTTGATCCCTCTGAATGTTCTAGCGAAAACCGGCAATTCGTGGCGAGCCCGCACAAGGCGAGTGATTTAGTCTGATGCCGGTAGCGCCCTAATCTCGAAGCCCCGATCCGTTGCCCGCTTTAAGAAGACCTCAAGGCTATGAAGCGTGTGCTTGGTCCGGATGCTCCTTGGGCCGTCATGGAAAATCACGATGGCACCCGGAAAGACCGAACCTCCGAGCTGCCGTCCATAGAAACCCGCTGCGAACTTGTTCCAGGTTTCCGAACGGGTTTCAGTCATGCCGCCCGCGTCCCACGGCAAGAGAGATGTCAGGATGAAGGGCCGCCCGTCTGGTGCTTCATAATTCAGTGTGCCGAGAATAGGTCCCATCCGATCGGAGCGATAAGCGCCGAGGGGAGGGCGGTAGTAAACCGGCCGCTGACCGGTCAGGGCCTCGATGGCTTCATGGCTTTCGCGGAACTCGGCTTCGAACAGCTCCTTCGAGAAGTCCTTTGCCGAGCGATCTTCCGGTAGATGGTTTGCGAAGGTGTGCCCCTCGGCCGCGGCACGAAGGACCAGCTCTTCATGCCCTGCCATATGGTCCGTGTGCACAAACATCGTGGACGTCGCACCATACTGAGCGAGAAGGTCCAGGATGGCACCTGTTGAGGCCGAAGGGCCATCATCAATCGTCAGATAGACGACGCGTTCATCTGTAGGAAGACGGAACAGTGCTTCTGGCTGCTGCTCCTCTCCGAGAGGGAGAAGCAAACGTTGCACATGACCAAAGCTTGCTGCCGCGAGGACCAGCGCGATCGGAACAAATAGGGCTAGACGTCCGATCATGCTGCGTCCTCCGCTGTTCCGATAAAGCCTCCGGACTGACGCTTCCAAAGCGATGCATAGAGACCGTTCTCGGCCAGAAGAGCGTTATGACTGCCTTCTTCGACGATGCGGCCTTGGTCGAGCACGATCAGCCGATCCATTGCGGCAATGGTCGAGAGCCGGTGCGCAATCGCGATCACTGTCTTATCGCCCATGAGATCATCGAGCCGCTCTTGGATCGCCGCTTCCACTTCACTGTCGAGCGCCGAGGTGGCTTCGTCAAAGATGAGAATAGGCGCGTCCTTCAGGATCACCCGTGCGATGGCGATCCGTTGCCTTTGGCCGCCCGACAGTTTCACGCCGCGCTCACCCACATGGGCATCAAGGCCGGTGCGGCTCTTTTTATCTTCGAGGCCTTCAATAAAGTCCCAAGCCTCGGCTTTTTTCGCGGCTGTAATGATTTCTTCTTCTGTGGCGCTTGGCCGTCCGTAGGCGATGTTCTCTCGGATCGAACGGTGCATTAGGGATGTGTCTTGCGTCACCACGCCAATGTTCGAGCGCAGTGAGTCTTGTGTCACATGCGCGATGTTCTGGTCATCGATCCGGATCTCACCGCTTTCGATGTCGTGAAGGCGCAAGAGAAGATTGACGAGTGTCGATTTGCCAGCGCCAGAGCGCCCCACAAGGCCAACTTTCTCACCGGGTTGGAGCGCCAAATCGAAATTGCCGATCACACTGGTCTCTTTTCCGTAAGAGAACGTCACATCATCAAAAACAATGGAACCATTCTTGATGCGGAGAGAATTTTCGCTTTTATCGACAATGGATAAAGGCTTGGACAAGAGCTCCATACCGTTTTGAGTTGTGCCGATGTTTTCGAAGAGGTTGGCAATCTCCCATAGGAAGTAATGGCTGATCCCTTGAAGCCGGAGGGATAGGGTTGCAGCAAAGGCAACTGCGCCGAGGCTTATGTGACCATTCGTCCAAAGAATAAGACCGAGCGCCAACGTGCTCGCGATCAACAGGCCATTGATCAGATGCAAAATGGCCGAAAGTCCTGTCGCAAGACGCATTTGACCGTAGACGGATCCCAGCATCTTTTGCATACCTTCGCGGGCGTATGCATCCTCGGCGGGTCCTGTGGAGAAGAGTTTGACTGTACCAATGTTGGTGTAGGCATCGACGATCCGGCCTGTGAGCATCGAGCGGTCTTCTGATTGCCGCTCGGAAATCGCCGCCATCTTGGGTACGAAGTACCGCATAGTGATCACATAGGTGATCAGCCAAAGGACGAGAGGGCCGGTGAGCAGCGGATCATTGGCGAAAAACAGCAAAAAAGCAGAACCAAAATAGACCGTTCCCCAAATCAAGATATTGGTCAGCTTGACGGCTGTTTCCCGCGCGCCCAGGGCTGTTTGCATCAGTTTGGTCGCGACGCGGCCCGCAAAGTCATCGGCAAAGAATGATGATGACTGGCGAAGCAGATAACGGTGTCCGCGCCATCTTATGCTCATAGCCATATTGCCCATGACGCCTTGAAGAAGAATCAAGTCGTCCAAGACGGACATCAATGGCCAAATGAGCGCGATAATGAGGACGGTCAGTGCCAGCTCGGTCCCATGCAATGCGAGAAAATTCTCGCTGCCTGCATTGGCCGCCAGATCAACGAGAACCCCAACGCGCTGAAAGGCGAAGACTTCAAGCAGAGCAATCACTGTCGATGTGATGATCATTGTGCCGAGGAGCCACCGATAAGGCTTCGCGTAATGCCAGATGAAGGCGAAAAGCTTGACGGGCGGTCGAGTGGGGACCTCATCCTTAAGCGGATTGACCAAAGTCTCGAAAATGCGGAACACCATCTGAGCCTCTTTGCCCCCGTCTCCAATGGCCTGCGGGCAGCCGGTCCGAATACACCCAAAGCGTCGAAAAGCCAATGACGTTTTCGTGACGCCTGCGGATGGCCTTCAGACTGAGGCG
>CAWUIJ010000151.1:0-6068 GCA_963922235.1 uncultured Parvularcula sp.
CCTGCGCAGGCGCCGCGCATGGAGAGGAAGACGATCCCGTCGCCTGGCTCATAGCGTTGGAAGATGATGTCGCCGCCGTCTTGCGCCACGGCGGGGCGGACGCGGGTCTCGATCAGCTCGATGATCTGCTCGACGATCTCGCGGTCTTCGCCTTTGTAGTCAGCGGCGGTGGTTTCTGCCTCTTGAGCGGCGCCCGCGCCGGTATCGACGACCGGGATCCCTGCGGCGAGGAAATCCGCCAACGTGCCGAGCACCGCGGGGCGCAGATGCTCCCACTCAGCCGTCTCGTCCTTTGATACGGTGACGAAACGATCGCCAAGATAGACAGAGGTCACCCCGTCGACGTCGAAGAGCGCGGTGGCCAGCGGCGAGATCTTCGCCGCGCCCGGCGAGGGGAAATCCATCCCCAACTGCCCCTCACCCAAGACCGGCAGGTCCGGGAGAAACTTCATCGACTGCGGGTTCGGCGTGTCTTCGGTACGAATATGCATGGGGGAGAGATGGCGTGGGGTCAGCCAACTGGCAAGGGCCTCCTTCGCTCCCTTTCGTGATGGGTGAAGAGGCCGCACCACGCTTCTGAAAATCATTCCGCGAACGACCCATAAGATCGCTCCAGAGGTGCTGATCACATCTGCAGCCGCACTCTTGCGCCCACCTACCGCACCGCACAAACCGTGCCTTGTGATACCGCCTGAAGAAAGAGGAGTTCTTGGCTATGTCGCAGAGCGAGGGGGGACGGGTGTTTGTTCCTGACTTTAATGCCACCGATACGATTGTCGCGGGCTTTCGCCATATGGGTCAACGCGCTGTCCCGGGACTGAAGCAGTACCTGGTGATGCTGATCGGCGTAATCGTGATCACCGTTTTTTTGGATCTCATGGTGATGGACGCCAAGCGTGCCGCGATCTTTGGGCAGATCAGCGGCCGCGGCGTCAGCTTTGGCGACTCGATGACGATGCTCTTCATTGGTCTTCTCCAGGGCGCGGTGGGCATCCTTTTCGCCTCAATCATCGCTATGGAAGAATATCAGTCTGCGGTCGGTCTTAAGACTCGCGGGCACGTCTTTAAACTCGGCACAGCTGAGCCACCGATCTTTGCGATCTCCGAAGAAACCATGACGCTGATCAAGTCAGGCTTGCGGAAGCTGCCAACCATGTGGCCGGGCCTGATCCTCATTCCCGTCTTCATGCTCATGGGCTATCTCCAGGCGCAAAACATGATCGGCCAGTATTCCGGTCGCGGCGGCGGAGCAGGGTTCTTCCTTTTGATCGTTCGGCTGTTCGCCGCCTTTGTCGGCCTTTGGGTCTTCCAACGGTTCGCGCGGGCATATCTCTTCCGCGTACCGGTGATTGCCCATCAAGGGTCAGCCGACGAAGACGCCATCAGCCAGACATTCGCAGGCAAATTTCCCAAGAGCCTCAGTACAGCGATGTTTTGGAAGTGCCTTGCCGCCTTTGTAGCCTCTCTTCTGATCGGCACGGTCACCGGCTGGTTGACGGAGACGATCCTGAAATTCTTCGACGTCTTCGAGAATGGCGCTGCCGGCTTCACCATCCAAAGCATCTTTGGTGTCGTGACCACGGTGCTGTCGTCGATGTTCTTCGCTGGTTGGCTCGCACAGGTTTGGAAAGCAGAAGGTGATGTCGCTCCAGCCGTCGAGACCGCAGTGTCTTCGGCAGATGCGCCCGCAACACCTGCCGAAGAACCATCCGCATCGCCGGATACAGACGAAACACTCTAGCACCGGCGTCCTGAGCCAAGCCAAGCGCAAGTTTGGCCTGGCTCAGGCGTTATCGTTACTGGTCCATCAACCATAGCGCCGCTAAGGGCGTTGCCATGGATGATACGACGACCAAATTCACCGACCAGGAAGCACTCGACTTTCACTCCGTGGGCAAGCCCGGAAAGCTCGAAGTCACACCGACCAAGCCTATGGCGACGCAGAGAGATTTGTCTCTCGCCTATTCGCCGGGCGTCGCTGTCCCGGTGGAGAAAATCGCCGAGGACCCCGATAGCTCCTATGATCTGACGACCCGCGGGAACATGGTCGGGGTGATCTCCAACGGCACCGCGATCCTGGGCCTGGGCAATTTGGGCGCGCTTGCGTCGAAACCCGTGATGGAGGGCAAGTCGGTCCTCTTCAAACGGTTCGCCGATATCGATTCGATCGACCTCGAGGTGGATACAGAAGACCCCGATGCCTTTATCGACGCGGTCCGCCATCTCGGCCCCTCTTTTGGCGGCATCAATCTCGAGGATATTCAGGCACCGGACAGCTTTTACATTGAGGAACGCCTCAAAGAGCTGATGGACATTCCGGTCTTCCACGATGACCAGCACGGCACGGCGATCATCGCGGCCGCGGGCCTCCTCAACGCCGTCGACATCACCGGCAAATCGATCAGCGAGATCAAAGTCGCTGTCTCTGGCGCGGGCTCATCGGCCCTTTCGGTCGTGAGCTTGATGAAGACCCTGGGCGTCAAGCACGAGAACGTCCTCGTCTGTGACCGCGCGGGCATCCTGCGCCCTGGCCGCGAGAAGAAGATGAACCAGTGGCAGTCAGCCCATGCGGTGGAGACCGATAAGGTCACCCTCGCTGACGCCATGGACGGCGCGGATGTCGCGATTGGTCTTTCTGTCGGCGGAGCGATCACGCCAGATATGGTCAAGTCGATGCGCTCGAACCCGATCATCTTCGCTATGGCCAACCCGACGCCGGAGATCACGCCAGAGCAGGTCGCTGAGATCCGCGGCGACGCGATCATGGCGACGGGCCGCTCGGACTATCCCAACCAGGTCAACAATGTCCTTGGCTTTCCTTACATCTTCCGCGGCGCGCTTGATGTGCGTGCACGGACAATCAACGAAGAGATGAAGGCCGCCTGCGCCCGCGCGCTGGCTGAGCTTGCCCGCGAGGACGTGCCAGACGAAGTGGCCAATGCTTACGGCACGCGGCTCCAATACGGCCCAGGCTACATCATCCCGACGCCGTTCGACCCACGGCTCATCTCCAAAATCCCGCCGGCCGTTGCCAAAGCGGCCTGCGACACAGGTGTGGCGCGGAAGCCGATCACCGACTTCCCCAAATATGAAGCATCGCTCGCCACACGGAACGATCCGTCGGCAAGCTTCCTGCAAAAGATCCACGCCAACGTCAAAAGCTCAGAGCCGAAAAAGCGGATCGTCTTTGCCGAGGGCGAAGAAGAGGTCGTGATCCGCGCGGCCTACGCTTTCCAAAGCCAGGGCCTCGGCCAAGCGATCTTGATCGGCCGCGAAGATCAGGTGCGCCGGACGATGGAGCGGCTCGGCTTCAAGCGGAACCAGGATGTTGAGATTTGGAGCGCGCGGGAGTCAGCGCAAACCAAACAATATACTGAGTATCTCTACAATCGCCTGCAACGCCAGGGCTTCCTTGAGCGTGACTGCCGCCGCATGGTGAACCAGGACCGGAATGCTTTTGGTGCCTGTATGCTCGCTATGGGGCATGCTGACGGGATGGTGACGGGCGTCACTCGGCACTACAATGTCGCTCTGCGCCATGTGCAATATGCGCTTGATGCCCGTGAGGGCGAACGTTTGATCGGTCTGTCGATCATTCTCGCCAAAGGCCGAACGGTCTTTATGGCGGATACCTCGATCACAGAGCTGCCGACCTCGGAAGAACTCGCCGACATCGCCATTCAAACGGCCCACGCCGTCCGAGCCATGGGGCACGAGCCGCGCGTTGCCTTTGTCAGCCACTCGAACTTCGGCAATCCGCGCTCAGAGAATATGCTCCGTGTCGCGCAGGCTGTCAGCATACTTGACAGCCGCGACGACGTCGATTTCGAGTATGAAGGCGAAATGACGCCGCGCATGGCGCTCAATGAGGATTTGCGGGACATCTATCCCTTCAGTCGTCTGACGGGCAACGCCAATGTGCTGATCATGCCTGGGCTGCACTCGGGCGGTATTGCGTCGAAGCTGCTGGGCGAAATCGGCGGCGCGACCGTGATCGGCCCCACACTGATCGGTCTCGAAAAGTCGGTGCAGATCGTTCAGACGGGTATGCAGATGAATGACATCCTGACCCTGGCATCGATCGCGGCCTACGACCTCGACATTCACCACCGTGAGTGGGTGGCCGAACAAACGTCCTGACATCAGACGCTTGCATGGACAGTCGTTAACCCTATGATATCCCTTCCAAAAGAGGGGATAATATGAGAAGTATAGCCTTAGGCGCTTTAGCTAGCGCTCTGTTTGCGTATGGTTCTGCCAACGCAGCGACGATCACTGCGGGCGGATTTACATTCGACTCTTCCGACTTCGCTGATGCGGTGGTCGATTCGAATTTTGGATCGCCCGCGCCCACGGAATCGACTTTTCTCGATCCTAACGCAGCGCTTGGCGCACCCGATTACAGCGGCTCCACGCGTAAAGGTTCGTACACGCTGGGCAGCGGCGGCGACATTACGGTTCGTTTCATCGATAACGCTCTCACGGGCAGTGATAGCACGGATGCAGATCTTTTTATCTTTGAGATCGGCGGCGATGTTGAAGATACATTCGTCGAGATCAGCGTTGACGGAATTGACTTTATCGATGTCGGGAAGGTCACGGGCGCGACCTCGACGATCGATATTGATCCGTTCCTCGCAGCTGCAGGGATCGACCCGTTCACAAAATTCTTCTTTGTGCGTTTGACCGACGACCCGAATGAAGGAGAAGAAGCGCGCGGCGGCTCGCTTTCGACGACGGTAGGCGCGGATATCGACGCGATCGGCGCGCTCACGTCCGTTCCCGTTGATCCTGTTCCTGTTCCGGGTGCAGCCGTTCTGATGGCCACGGCCTTAGCGGCAGGTGGATTGCGCAAGCGCCTGCTTAGAAAACATCGCTAACTGATCATAACACCGTGCCGCCACGCGCGGCACGGATGATCCATGCCTTGCGTTACTGCGGCGCGCGTTTCGCGAGGATCCGCTGCAAAGTCCGGCGGTGCATGCCGAGGCGACGGGCCGTCTCTGACACATTATGCCCGCAGAGCTCATAGACCCGCTGGATATGCTCCCAGCGCACCCGGTCGGCTGACATCGGGTTCTCAGGCGGATCAGGCAGCTCGCCTTCCTTCGCCATCAAGGCTTTGAAGACGTCGTCAGCATCAGCAGGCTTGGCGAGGTAATCAATCGCGCCAGCCTTCACCGCGGCAACGGCCGTCGTGATGTTGCCGTAACCGGTCAGGATCACCGCGCGGGCGTCGGCGCGCTGCTCATGCAGGAAATTGACGATATCGATGCCGTCACCGTCCTCAAGCCGCAGGTCAACCACAGCAAAGGTTGGCGCCTTTTGACGGATCAGCTCTTTGGCCTCAGCAGCGCCCTCGGCCAACATCGGCACGAAGCCGCGTTTCTCCATCGCACGACCTAGACGGGTGCGGAACGGAAGATCATCATCAACAATCAGGCAAGATGCGTCTTCAGGCAGAATGGCAGTCTCACTCATCGGGCCTCAGCCTCACTTTCTTGAACTTTCTAGGACAATGTGGGCTTTTCGCGCAATTTGGCCAGGGGCCAAGAGATCGCAACCCAAGCGCCAGGCCTGCTCTGCTGGTTGCCAAACGTCACAGCAGCGCCCGTCCGTTCCAGCAGGGTTTTGGCGATGAAAAACCCAAGACCTAAGCCGCCCTTGTCATCCCCTGTCCGCAAGGACGGGCGAGGATAAGGCTCACCGAGCCGCATCAGCGTGTCGGCCGGAATGCCAGGTCCGTCGTCAGAGATCACAACCTCGACGGTCTCATCGCTCCAGGACGCCCCAATATCGACCTGTTTGGAAGCGTATTTCGCCGCGTTCTCAATCAAGTTCCGAAGGCCATAGATGACCTCTGGCCGCCGGCTGAGATGTTCGGGAACGGCTCCGCTTTCGGGATCGAAACGAAACTCAATGGGCTTGTCACCAGGCTCCATGAAGGGCCGGGCCGCCTCGCGCAGCATGCCGTCGAGCGAGATCACGTTGTGGACTGCGTCACCATAGACGCCCGCCTGGCTCAGCCTTTGGAGAATGGTCTGGCAACGTTGGGTCTGGCTGATCAG
>CAWUIJ010000152.1:0-6021 GCA_963922235.1 uncultured Parvularcula sp.
AGCGAGCGCCTCGATGGCGTCCGTTGCGCCGGGCATGGCAAGGTCGGGCGCATAGGTGATGTAGATCGCCGAAACGCCCTCAAGCGCGGCATCCCAGCCGGCCTCATTGTTCCAGTCGAAGGCGGGTACGGACGATCGCGCGCCGATCCGGACAGCGCGACCCTGCGCCTTCAGCCGTTCCGCCACACGGCGTCCCGTCTTTCCCGTGCCGCCGAGAACCAGCGTCAGGTCATCTTCATTGGAAAGGGCACTCATCGGTTTGCTCCTTGGTTTGGGTTGCAAGCCGAAGAGTAAGAAACGGACGCCCTGCCCTCTTGCCGAAGGGTGACAGTGTTTTGGCCGTTCGCGCCAAACGCCAGAACTAGCCCTGTTGCACGCTGACCCTGTAGGAGCGCGGCGTCTGCCCCGCCCACCGTTTGAAGGCGCGGGTGAAACCGCTCTGCTCCGCAAAGCCCGTGAGAAACGCTACCTCCGCCAGGCTGTAGGCTGTCTCCCGCAGAAGCTGCTCGGCCAACTCGCGACGGGCAAGGTCCACGACGGCCTGAAAGGAGACGCTCTTGTCCGACAGACGCCGCTGCAGGGTGCGGCCACTCATGCCGAGGGTCCTCGCCACACCTGAGACGGTGGGCACGCCCTCGCTCAAAGCCTGGCCGATGGCGATCCTGACGCGCCTCTCAAGCCCCGCATCGTCGGCGAGTGCCGCCAGTTCCTTCTCGAGATGCTGATCGAAGAACTGCGCGATGGTCGCATCGCCGAGTTTGTTCGGTGTACTGAGGGCTTTGTTGCTGATCTCGAAGGCATTCCGCGCGGCCTCAAAGTGCACCGGGCATCCAAAGTGCTGCTCGTAGACTTCCGCAGGCCCGCGAGCCTTGTTCTTGAGATAGAGGGCCCTGGGCGTGAACGGCAGCGTTGCGACCTGCTGGATGATTTCAAGGACGCTGGCCATGCTCGCTTCGTTCGACAGCACCATGCCGAGACTTCCGTCGCCCTCCTTGTCGAGCACGTAGAAGGCCCCGCATTCAGTCGCCTCCACCGTGTACACCTCCACCGTGGAGAGCACGCGGGCGTAGCGCTCGGCGCGCATGAGCGAGCCTTTGAGATTCGGCGCGGACTTCCACGCAAGGCCGAATGCGCCGTACTCGTCGCATTGCATGGACGCCCCTATCCTGAACGGCAGACGAAGCCCATCGGGATCCCTGTCCGCCAACGCGGCGAAAAAGCGATAGTAATCCGCCGACGTCACCATGCACGAAGGGTCGATCGGTCCCTCGGGATCGAGTCCCAGTCCTCTTACCAGGTCGTCCGTCTCGACACCGGCGCTGGCCTGGCCGACGACCTTGTAGACATAGAGCGAAGTAATCTCCCCCATGGCGCGCATAGTACCCGAGGATCGCTCATTACCAAAGTTTCGAGACCATCAGTCGGCCAGCCGTTGAGAAGCAGCAGCATCGTCGGGCCGCTCTCAAACTTCTGTCTCAGAAAGCACAGCAGACTTTACCGACTTAGCTGAAACGTGAAGTCTATGGCCGCATCCGACGAACGCGCGAAAGACGCAAAAGCGGACATGTGATTGAAGATCTCAGGTCGGGCCTCGGAGCGGTCCTTAATGGGGTGGCGGCCCTTTCTGACTAGCGATACGTCTCGCCCTCGGCCTTGCAGTGTGTGAGCACCTCGTCGACCCAGCGATCAAACCAGACCCAGTTCCCGTAGTCGCCGACGCACCCAAACCCCTTTCCGTCCTTCTTGGCGTCCAGCTTCTTCCACAGCTGCGTATGGTCGTGCATTCGGAATTTCGGGAACCCAGCGGCCACGACTTTGTCGACCACCCTGCCTGGCGGATAGCGGTCCTTGTTCACCTCTTTAAAGATGATCTTCTCGATCTCGTCGGCCTCTTCGCTACCCGTGGAAACGATCTGCACCGCAGCGTCCGCGGCGCCGGGCTTCCTCGCGGCCACGGGAACAAATCCATACGACATCCGGTAGGCTGGATCTTTCATCTGTTCTTCACTCAGGCCATGCTCGAAAGCATCGATTGCCGCTTCAACGTGCTTGGGTAGGCTGGATGCCTTCTTCAGCGCGCTTCGCTGCTCGGCCCCGAACGAGACGAACTGAAGAGCCAGTGGTAGTCGCTTCTCCAATCCGTATTGTGCTCCGAACTCATTTTTGAGTAGCTCGTTGAAGTTCAACGCACACGACTGGAGCTTAGCACCTAGAGCATCGTCGATCCTACTCGTCGACCGATGCTCGATCTCATGTCGGATCTCAATAAGGAATTCGAGGTTCTTTGCGACCCCGTGCGTCGCTGGGCACTTGGCCTGGTTAAGACAGCGACCCAGCTCCCAGTATCTGTCGGCACCTTCTTTCGTCTTTTCGCGGGGGTAGCGATAGTCGATCCCCTCGCGCCGGAACCAG
This sequence comes from uncultured Parvularcula sp., assembly GCA_963922235.1. GTDB lineage: Bacteria > Pseudomonadota > Alphaproteobacteria > Caulobacterales > Parvularculaceae > Parvularcula. Next base: position 2,413 of record CAWUIJ010000152.1, read on the forward strand.
GCGTGCAAGAGATACGTCCATGCGATGATCGCGGTTACTATGAATAGCTCAGCTCGCAACGTCAGTCCGGCCGAGTTGAAGGTCTGGACGGCCGCAATCATAGCCTCGCGTGATTTGATCAGCAGCTCATCACCGCGGACGCTCAGCCCGGTCTCATGGTCGATGTCCGGCCATGTCGAGAGGAAGGCGTCAAGGTCTTCATCGTTCGCGGGCTTGATGGTCCTATGCTTTGCCTCGTTGCGGATCTCGCTGATGAGCCGGTGATTTACTGAGCGAGTGGGGCGCGTGAAGTAAGCGAGGACATCTTGGTCATTCGTGAACGGACTTCCTCGCTTGATCATCGCCTTCACGATAGCAACCTCCCAATTCTCGAGGGTGTTACCCCGGCGTCGCCTAACCGCTTTGTCAGACTTTGCTGCCTTTTTGGACATTATGGCCCCTTCGAGAAAAGCTAACCGGTGACGAGCTATCCATAGCGCGGAGAGGCGTTAGCGTCCTGAAAAACTGTGCTCAGAAACAGCTGCCCAATGTCCGTAATTGGATGATGCTGTTGAAAAAGGCGCGTGCGGGCCGGTCCGAACCGTGATTCTCTTCATCAGTTGACGGAGGGAGCGTTCGGCATGATGGGCAAGCTTGGTGGCGGTGAGGAGAAGCTGTTTTACGCCTTCTCGCTCGAAGACGCAGTCCCTCAAGACCATTTGCTACGTAGGATCGATCGTTTCCTGGACCTTGGGGAGCTTCGGACTGACCTTCGGCCCTTCTACAGTACGATCGGCAGGCCATCCGTTGATCCCGAGCTGATGGTGAGGATGCTCCTCGTAGGCTACTGCTTCGGCATCAGGTCGGAGCGACGTCTTTGTGAAGAGGTGCACCTTAATCTCGCTTACCGCTGGTTTTGCCGTCTTGGTCTCGAAGATCGGGTGCCTGACCATTCGACATTCTCCAAGGCACGCCATGGCCTGTTCCGCGAAGCAGGCCTGTTCCGGTCTCTCTTCGAAGCCACCGTGCGCCGCTGCATTGCCGACGGATTGGTTGGCGGGGAAGGCTTCGCGACCGATGCCTCGTTGATCCATGCCAATGCGAGCAAAAACCGATCCGCTTGGAAGGGCGAGGCCGTCGACTGGGAAGATCCCAAGGTCGCCAGTCGTCCCGTCACTGAGTATCTTGATGCATTAGACGATGGCCCCAAGGTCGCGGAGAAGAAACGTGTCTCGCTGACCGATCCTTCTGCACAATGGACCTGTGCTCACGGCGGGCCAGCTCACTTTGCTTGGGCAACGAACTACCTCGTCGATGTGGAGGCGTCGGTCATCGTGGATGTCGAAGCGAGCCCAGCCGTGAGACCAGCCGAAGTCGCCGCCTCTCGCCGGATGGTCGACAGAACCGAGGAGCGGTTCGGTCTCAAACCAAGGCGTATGATGGGTGACACAGCCTATGGCAGCGCAGAGATGCTGTCGTGGATGGTGAAGGAGAAAGGTATCGAGCCACATGTTGCTCTGCTGAACCAACCCGATCGCAAGAAAGCCGACGGCGTTGGCCGTGGTGACTTCACCTACGATCCAGAAGAAGATGCGTACACGTGCCCGGCTGGCAAGAAGCTGAAACGGTTCCGACGCGAAGCGCGAGCCAAGAAGGCGAAGCCACCGAAGGACCAAACCTACCGCTACTACGCGCTTAAAGCTGACTGCGATGGATGCCCGCTCAAACCGAAATGCTGCCCGAACCAACCGATGCGTAAGCTGCCACGCTCAATCCACGAAGATGCCCGCGATGTCGTGAGACAACTACAGTGCACGGAGGCTTATGAGGTCTCGCAGCGAGACCGAAAGAAAGTCGAGATGGCCTTCGCCCATCTCAAACAGAACCTTGGCTTCCGAAGACTACGCCTACGAGGTCCCACGGGCGCTCAAGATGAGTTCCTCCTCGCAGCTGCAGTCCAAAACCTTCGGAAGCTAGCGTGTAGAGCAGCATAATGCCGGGCTAACTGGCTTCGCCCTTGGAGACCTGATTGGAACCGAACCCATCGCGGCCTCAACAGAGGCCACCAGCGCGCAGCCAAATCGCCGAAGGGCATCGATCGCGCCCTAAGCCGACTTCTTCAACGGCATCGGATAGGAACAGACTCCCCTTTCTGACGAAGGACTGGTTGTTTTCTGCTACCTCTGGCTCAATGCGAAAGACGCCCAATCTTCCATCAATATACGGCGTTTTTGAAGGGCATCTCCGCGTCGGTACGCAAGCTCTACGCGGTTACCCACGCTATGCGAGAGTGCATGCTCAGCGAGTTCTCTAGGATAGTCTGTCTCTTCCCCGCACCAGTCGCGAAAGGTTGAGCGAAACCCATGCGCAGTAATGGACTTAAGTCCCATCCGTACAAAGAGCGCTCGATAGACGGCGTCACTCAATAGCGTTCTTCCAGTCTGGCTCGGGAACACCAGGTTGCTCAGCGGCGATCGTTGTAAGCCATTCAGAATGGCTAAAGCCCCGGACGAAAGGGGAACTCGGTGCTCCGTACCGGTTTTCATTCTCGCGGGCGGAATGGTCCAGACCTTCTGATCGAGATCGACCTCGTCCCAAGTCATTCCGCGAACCTCACCAGACCTCGCAGCGGTCAGAATGGTGAACTCCAAGGCGCGCGCCGCCGGTGCTCGCCGGTCGCGCAGTGCCAAGAAGAACGACGGTAAGTCTTGGTACGGAAGGGCGCCGTGATGCGTGACTGGTGCAATCTTGGATTTCTTTGGTAGAAGGACATCGAGGTGGCCGCGCCACAGGGCGGGATTGGGACCGCACGTCAGGCCCCGAACAGCTGCCCAACCGAGGATCACTTCGATCCGACCCCGAAGCCTGCTCGCCGTCTCTGTCTTCGTTGCCCATATCGGCTTCAAAACAGCCAAGACGTGATCGATTGTGATGTCACGCGGGTGTAAGTCCCCAATGACAGGAAAGGCATAGGTCTCCAGAGTGTTGCGCCATTGCTGGCGATGCTTGGGGTTTTTCCAGCTCACTTCGTGATCGGCGATGTATGCGCGCGCGCATTCAGCGAAGCTGGCCTCGACGGGCTTGGACTTGAGCTCGTCCGCCGCTCGCTTTTTCTCAGTAATAGGATCAACTCCAGACGCAACGTCTCGCTTAATCTCAATGGCTTTGGCCCGGACCTCTTTGAGCGTCAGAGAACTCGTCGGACCGAGCCCCATTTCGCGCCGCTTCCCTGCCAACGAAAAGCGAACGACCCACGACTTCTTCAACATGCCATACCGCCCTTTTTGCACCTGAATGGCGAGACCGTTTTGATCCGAGTAGCGACCTGCTCGAGAACGCCTTTGACTTGGGCAGCGGTGAGTTGCGTTGGCATCGGTAAGGCCTCCTCGCCCGATTGAGGCGCACTCCAACCCCCGCTTTCAACCCCCACACTGACACTGAGTAGGACTGATCTCTCTTGGATAAGGTTGATGCGAATTGATCAGCTAGAGTCTCTTTTTCTTCGCATTTTCAGATATTAAGACGATCAGAACGGCGATAACTCGCTCAACCGGGACCAACCTTAATCAGAGAAATGGCGGACAGAGAGGGATTCGAACCCTCGAGACGGTTTCCCGCCTACACGCGTTC
>CAWUIJ010000153.1:0-6007 GCA_963922235.1 uncultured Parvularcula sp.
TGCAGTGCAAGAGGGTGGATCCTCAGCCCTCCATCAAAATCCCTAAAAGCACGACCACACATTCTGCGTCATTTGAACAACCCGCCAACAACCCTTGGCAGAGGAACCGTTTCATCGGATAAAGGTTCCGATGAATGTGTCGAACGCCGATAAGTGGATCGAAGCTGGCCTCGCGCTGGGCCGCCTATCCGAAGCCGTGCGACGCTCAAAGCTAGGCCGTCTCTGGCTCCACCACGAAACAGCCCTCCTTGTCTCACGCCTTTTTAGCCGAGGAGCGCAGCCCATGGCGCCAGAAGATCTCCTCGCGCTGACAGCTCAAGTGGGTGGCGGAGTCCTGAGTGTTGAAGAAGCAGCGGCCCGTAGGTTTTGGTCGGATGCATTGTCCGTTTGGTCTCGCAAGTCACTTCATTTGGACATCACCGATAAGCTCAGCGATTCGATCGAAACGATCTCTGAACTCCGAACGGGCGGAATGTCGGCCGGAGAGCTGGCCACCGAAGCACCCATGCATATGGCTGGCGCGCTCGGCGTGATCTTACCAAGTGTTAGCCTAGCTCTGCCGCCAGAAGGCGTTCCGCTCATTGAAACCTATCCAAAGGCGTTAGCGTCCCATGCGAAAGAGGGATTGGGTCGGCTGGAGAACCTCGAGCGCGATTTCTCGCGGTGGCAATCGCTTCTTCCGGAAGCACGCTCCGATAGCCGTTTGGAAGACGCTCTCGTGCTTTTAGGGACAGTTCACGCCCTCACACCGCGCTATGTGGGAGACAGTTTGGGTCTCACGCGGCAAGCGTCTGCCCGTATTCTCAGGCGGCTTTCCGATCTTGGTGTGGTCCGTAAAGCCACGAAACGGCAGCGATGGCTGGTCTATTTGGCTGAAAATGCGGCGCCTGCAGGGATTGTCCCCGAAACCACGAGAAGCAGCGCGGCACCAGCCATCGACACCGCACGCGTCGATGAGGTGTTGGAAGAGGCCTATGCAGCGCTCGATCGCGCTGCGCGGCAAGACCCAGTTTAGTCGAGGAGTTCCTCAAGCGCTGCCAAAACGGCCTCACGGTCCTTAAGACGCGCGCGAGGGATGGTTAGCACAAGATTGCGGGGTTTCCGTTCGCCCTGGGCCAGAAGACGGCCTTTGTCGTCGTGAATCCGGCGAACATCCCGCTCAGGGCTGGCTTTTGCGGCACCTTTAAGAGCCTGCAGGGTCGCTGAAGCCGTCAAAGAATCCCCGTTTGCACGAGCCTCAGCAAGAGAACGCGCTTTGGCAAGAACCAGACCCGACGCTTCACCGGAGAGAAGAGGCGACAGCTCAGCCGCATGGCGGATCCCAATGTCACGGACATCGCCATAAGCACCCAGAATATCCTGCGGCAGTTCGCCAATACGGAGATAACGGCTGAGCCAGGTCCGGTCGACACCAATCCGTTCGGCCATCAAGGCCTTGTTGCCGTCGTAATAGGCATCAAGCGCCCGGCCATAGTCGCGAGAACGCTCAAAGTCTGAGATATCCTCGCGTTCACGGTTCTCGAGATCGGCGAGGCGGAAAGCCTCTTCGTCCGTGATGTCACGAATATCGACCAAATAAAGAATATCTTGGCGATGCTCGACCTCACGGAGATGGCTGACCGCAAAATGACGGCGGGCGCCACAAATCACCTCGTAAGCATGGGGTTCGTCCTTAAGGGGACGCACAATGGCCGGCATTTCCTGGCGACCAACAGCTTTGATCGACTTGATCAGGTCTGAACAGCTGTCCGGTGTGAGGAGATTATAGAGCCGGTTGTGCTTATCCCACATCTTGCATTCGTTGGGATCCACCAGCCGGAGCTTACCATTGCGGAGGCGGCCATCGGCAGCGTCCGAGAGAAGAGCGCCTCGCTCAGCGGTGTATTCACGCTTGGGCTGGTCGCTCGCTTCGGTACTACTTTCCGCTCTAGCAGTGATGGCATCTGCTAGGATTCTCGCGCGTTTCCGGGCCATACCTCAGCTCCTCATGGTGTGCCGTGCACATGTGCACGGTGGGTGGAAAGGGGCAGCGTGCACATGTGCACGGTCACGCGATTCCCTCCTGGCGCAACTTTGCACGGTGGCTCGGCCAGGTCTGACGGACCTTCACTTCAAGATCACCCATGACCGCGAGCAAGTTGTTCCGGCAACGACGCGCCGTTCGCGACTGACCGCCCGACATTTCAAAGACCGTGCGCATTTCAACCGAAGCCGTATCGAATTCTGCTGAATCAAGCAGTGCAGTGGGCAAGATCGACCCGGAGAACGCGCGTCCCATCACGTCCCGCATCACCTCATGCGCGCCCTTCTGCTCCACCACTTTCGTGGCCAGAAGAGTCACAAAGCTATATTCTACGGGGGTTTGAGTCTGAGCGTTCAATGCTTCAACCACCTCTTCCAGCATCGCGAGATAAGCTGCTGTTGACGCAAAATCGATCGATGATGGCGGTGTCGGAATGAGGATCGCAGACGCTGCCTGAAGCACGCTGAGAGAAATCATCCCCAGCGCAGGAGGCGGATCAATGATCACAATGTCATAGGACTTGGCCGCCTCATGAAGACCAGTCTTCAGTCGCGACAGGCGGGCCACATCACCCTTCACCTGCTGCGAAAGAATGTACTCCGCCGAATAAAGCCCAAGATTGGCAGGAATAAGGTCCAGGCCATCCCAACTGGTGGGACGCACAGCATACCCAATCCCGTCAGATCGATCAGCGATCAGATAAGGCAGAAGCGTCGTCTCTGTCTCGATATCGACGTCAGGATTGAAACCGAAAAGCGTGGTGGTCGACGCCTGGCTATCCGTATCCACGATGAGCACACGGTAGCCACGCTCAGCAAAATACTGGGCAGCGTGAGCCGAGATCGTGCTTTTCCCGACGCCGCCTTTAAAATTCTGAACGGCAAGAATCACCGGCGGATCGCCCGGATCGCGGAACGGTCTCGTGCCGAAGTGGTCGCGCATCCGGTTCACATCCGCCAGCGCGTAGCCCGCTCGCTGGCCCGACGCCCTGAGTGTCGGCTGAGGAAGGTCACCCGCGGCCTCGGCCCGACGGACCGCATCCACTGAACGGCCCGCGAGCTGAGCCGCTTCGGTCAAACGATAGCGGCGCGGGCCGCCCTCTTTCACCCGGTCCTCAGCAATATCGCGCATCGATCCCAGGATCCCGTCGGCCGTCGTGACCAACTGGCTGATGCTCTGGAGTGTTGCGGCGCTGCGCTCCGTATTCTCGCTCACTCGGGGTCCTCTCGCGAATGCTGCGGTTTTGTGGGCTCATGCCTAAAATCCGCAGCAAGCACAAGAGCGGCGATTCGGCCGCCGATGCCATTCGTGGGATCAGGGCCTGTGGAAGACGGTGCCCTCGTGCGTTCGGGGACAGCTGTTCGTGTCATCACGGCACCCGATCTCGTGCTTTGAGGGACGAAGATTCGTGTTTTCACATCCTCGAAAGCGCGTATTTCTTCTTTCTTTCCGACACTTACGCCTCCGTTAAACCCCTAACCACAAATAACCTCACTAATCGGCTGACGCCGGGGTTTTTGGGTCTTTGGGTTTTTTTCTGCGGCATACGACCGATCGCGATTCGGTGGCATGAGTCCGAATCACAGGCTGTGGATTCGTGCTTTGGAGGACAAAACAGCTTTTTCGTCCCTAAAAGCACGACTCTGTCGCAGCTCACGCGGAGTCGCCCACAAAACAGGGGTTTGCGGGAGCTCTGACAGGACTGTGGGCATCAATCCTCGTGGTTTCAGGGATAAATCCCCGTAGGCACGAACCCGAATCGTGGACTCTTCCGCTTCACGTCCTCCCACTTGGCGGCGGACAGCGTCTCGGAGTGTTTGATGTCGGCCCAACTTAGCCTTGTTGATCTCGATAGCCCTCTTCACGGCCAGGTGAAGGGTGAGCGGTCGGTCATGGCCTTTCCGTTCTTTGCCCTTTCCAAAGGACGGCGGATGCAGCCGATCACTTATTCGGATGACTATGTGTCGATCGAAGTTCGCGCCTCGCAAACGGGTGTGGCAACGATCTACGACAAAGAGATCCTTCTCTACATCGCTAGCTTGCTCGTTTCGCAAATGAAACGACAAGAAACACCGAGCCAAGAGTATTCTTTCACAGCCCATGACTTCCTCCGCGTCATCGGTGGCAACCGGTCGGCGCGTTCCTACCAGCGGATCAACGGAGCGCTCGAGCGTCTTCAAGGCACCCAGATCAAAACCAACATCGAAGCTGGCGGCGAAGGTGAAGACGGCTTCTTCTCCTGGGTTTCCGAAGCGAAGATGAGCTACACCAAGACAGCTGATGGGAAGAAGCGGCTCTCCCGCGTGAAGGTCCGCCTTTGCGATTGGCTTTATCGGGCGATCATCAAGGATCAGAAGATCCTCACTTACGACAGCAATTACTTCCAGCTCTCCCCAATCGAGCGGCGGCTCTATGAAATTGCTAGGGTGCACTGCGGACAGCAGCGCTTCTTCCACATTGGCCTTGGCAAGCTTCAAACGAAGGTGGGCTCCGAAGACCGGCCCGCAAAGTTCAAAGCAGCGCTGCGGGAAATCGAGGGCCGACAGCCCATTCCGGAATATGATCTCACGGTGGTCGATGACCCCCATTCTGATGGCGCGCGTTTGATCAAGAGCGGCGGCTTTTCCTCAGCGATCAGCAAGCGCAATCCGATGGTTCTGATCCGTCCGAAGGGTCGGCCTCGCGCGGCCGATCGCCGGGTGGAGATTGTGGACACACCGCAGATCGAGCAACGCCGGCCGGAACCCCAGGACTTGGCGGTCACGTCCCATGCGCTTGAACAAGCGGGGCGGCTGTTCCCAGGCTTTGATAAATATGCGGTGCTCGAGGAGTGGAAACGCTGGGCCGCAGACAAGGACGCGCCGCGCCGGCCGGATGCCGCGTTTCTCGCGTTCTTCACCACCTACGCAAAGAACAATCCTCTCCCAAGCTGATGGGCTTTCGCTTCCTCCACACCGCCGATTGGCAATTGGGGAAGCCCTTCGCTGGGTTTGAGCCCGATCTTTCGGCGCTGCTGCGCGAAGCCCGCATGGCGATGATCGACCGGATCGCAGGCGTCGCAAGGGATGAGGGCACCGTGCACATTCTTGTTGCCGGTGATGTCTGGGATCAGGCGATGCCGTCGGATCGGATGCTTCTCCAGCCTATCGATCGCATGGCCGCAGCGCCAGATCTTCATTGGTGGCTCTTGCCTGGCAACCATGACCCCGCCGGACCTGAAGGGCTTTGGCAGCGGCTGATATCGAGAGGGCTTCCGCCCAACATTCATGCAATCGTGGATCCAGAACCCCTGCCGATGACGGGTGATGTCTATCTGCTTCCGGCGCCCTGGACGTCGAAACGGCCGGGCAGGGATCTCACGGCCGCCTTCGATTCCATGGCAACGCCCGAAGGAGCGACGCGGATCGGGTTCGCCCATGGCGGCGTGCAAGGATTTGGCTCCGATCCTGATGCCTCGTTCCCGATAGCGGCTGATCGAGCGGATCGGGCGGGCCTCTCCTATCTCGCTCTGGGTGATTGGCACGGCACCAAAAGGGCCGGGCCCAGGGCCTGGTATCCAGGGACGCCGGAACCGGACCGGTTCCGAAACAATGATGCTGGCGCAGTGCTTCTGGTGGACGAAGGGCAGGAGGACGAGCCGCGCCGGATCGCGACGCAAACATTCTCATGGGAGATGGCGCAGGCGCGGCTGGAGCGGACGTCTGAGATCCAAGACGTGATGGACCCGATCGTCACCAGCGACTGGCCAGCGCACCAGCGGCTTCTTCAAATGGAGCTTGAGGGCCGGGTGACCTTGGACCAGCGACGAGACCTTGATCGGCTTCGCGGTGATCTTGCTGCTCGGCTCGCCCATCTCGACTGGCGCGATGGATCTCTCGAGATAGCGATGGAGGAGGACCAAAGTTTGTCTGCCCACGCTGATCCCGTGATTGCGGAAACCGCACGGCGTCTTGGTGAATCGGAGGATCAGGAGGCCCAAGCCGC
>CAWUIJ010000154.1:0-5955 GCA_963922235.1 uncultured Parvularcula sp.
CGCCTCAAATCTGCGCCTCTGAACCGAACACGCCCGTTTGTCGTCGGATCACAGATACGCCGTAACCGAGGGCGGATGGAATCTGGGCTGTGATCTGGTGTGCAGCCGTTATATCTCTCCACCGCCCTTTCAAGTGTCTAGCTGCTATTATCTGACAAAATTGAAATAACGGCTCTGGGTTTCATGTTCACCGACCACGAGTTCTCTTTCCTACGCAAGACTATAGAATGTCAAAAAAACTGAAGTCGTTTGCGTGTTCGCAAGCAGGCATAGCGCATCCGCGAAAAAGGATGCCGAAAGGGAGAAGCATATGAAGACCCCGTTGCCCTGGTGGCTTATCGTCATCATCGTTCTCGAAACGTTGCCGATGTTCTTAGGCCCCGTCGCCGCGCTCACAGAACCGAAGATAATGGGCGGACCCGATGCCACAACCATCAATCAGGCTGCCTATCTTTACGCAGCGCGCAATCTATCGGTTGGCATAGCGTTCCTGATCGCTTTTGCCCTGAGAAGTGCACCGATGTTGTTTATACTGATCATCGTTCGTTTGCTCACCGACCTGATGGATCTTCCGAATATCCTTTATCACGGCTTAGCATCGAAACCACCTCTGATGATCTTCATCTTCGTAGCGTTCTACTACATCCCGGTGCCGTTCGCTCTTCGGTACCTCTGGAAGCAGATGAAGTTGGCTGGGCAGTGATCAACCGCTCGACGACTTGAGATTCGAACACGGCGAGGCGGCAGCAAGCCTGACACCAGATACGGCTTGTTTCCCCTCTCCATCGACAAGGGTCAGGCGATAAAAGCCTGGCTGCTGAGGGCGCCATATCACGCGGTTATGTTGATCTTGCGGGAGCATATCTCCATCCACAAACCAGTGTCCGGCGCCTTCACTCGTCCCTGCAAGGACAAACCCCCTGCAGTCTTCACGCGGGTAAAGCGTTGCGCCATGGGGCGGGAAGGCAATCACCGGTTCGTACGAACGCCTAATCGAGGCGGATGCTGAACGCACAATAGCAACAGGAGCGATCGACGAGCCCTCTGGCTCAACCTGATCAAAGAGCTCAAAGAGCAAGGGAAGAGCAGCCTGGCGCCCCGTGATGCCAGGTCTAGGCGCTCCATCAGCGCGCCCAAGCCAGACGACAATGACGTGTTCCTCCCCCACGCCAACTGCCCAACCATCCCGAAAGCCGTAAGATGTTCCCGTCTTAAATGCGATACGCGGAGCAGCACTTGTGAGTGTCGCAGGCATCCGACCATCGGGGGCTGGCGCTCTTTTTAAGATGTCCAAGACATCCTGACTGGCCTGCGCGTCGAACACCCGCAAACCCGTATCCTGATCATTCTCGGCAACATCCTCCGGCGTGTAGGCCAGAGGCTTCGCCCGCCCTTCATCAGCGAGCGCTCCATAGAGAACTGCAAGGTCCTCCGCGGTGACACCTAGGCCGCCAAGCGCCACGGCTAGCCCTTTGGTCCGAGCGGCAGGGAGACGCGCATGAATGCCCGCTGCGTCCAGCGTCCCCAAAAAACGGGGCGCGCCGAGCTGATCAAGCAACATCACCGCTGGAACGTTGAGGGAATGCTGCAACGCCGTTGCCGCGGTCAGTTCACCGTAGAACAACCGATCGAAATTTTCCGGCCTATACGAACCAAAACGCGACGGCTGGTCTGATATCAGTGTCTGCGGACCGGCGATGCCCTCCTCGAATGCAAGGGTATAGATAAAGGGCTTGAGCGTAGATCCAGGTGAACGCTCCGCACGCGTGAGATCGAGCCAACCACCAGGGCGCTCTCGATCGGCCGAGCCGACCGAGGCCAAGATAGCCCGATCCTTGATGCGCATCACCATGGCCGCCGCCTGCACCTCAGGCTCAAGGTCTTGAGTCTCAGAAGAAAGAAGCCGCTGCGCTTCAGCTTGAAGGCGGCCGTCGATGGTGGTCACTGTGGATTCTGGGAAGCGCTCTGCATACTGAAAGGCAAGTTGAGGGAACAGGTATCGCGAGCGTGGTATCTCTGCGTTTTCGACTTCCCAGGCGCGCTGATTTTCCAACACGCCAGCGTCTGCCAATCGGTGGACAATCGCTGCACGCCCAGCTTTCGCGCCTTCGGGACGCCGATCAGGTCGGCGCGCCTCGGGCGATTGGGGCAGCGCAATCAAGAGCGCGATCTGCTCACCATTGAGTTCAGCCGGGCTCCTTCCAAAATACGCATGGCTGGCCGCCCTGAGACCTTCAAGATTGCCGCCATAGGGCGTCAGCGTGAGATAGAGCTCGAGGATCTCTTGCTTGCTCAAGCGTCTTTCGATTTGCCGTGCCCTGAACATCTCAATGATCTTGGACCGAAACGTGCGTGTTTTCGGCTCAAGAAGGCGGGCGGTCTGCATGGTGATGGTCGACGCGCCCGATACGATGCGCCCAGAGAGCAGGTTTGTGCGTGCAGCCCGCACAATAGCTCGGAGGTCGACGCCGCCATGTTCGTAGAACCGCTGGTCCTCGATCAGCAAAAGCTGTTGCAAAAACTCATCGTCAATAGAGCTCAAGTCGGCGGCGAGACGCCAGCGACCATCTTCGACAGGGAAAGCCCGCAACACGTCGCCCCGATGATCAGTGACCACCCGGGAAACTTCGATATCAAGCGGCGGCGGATAAACCCGATCCAGAATCTCAAAGCTTAAGAAGCAGCTCGCCAGGGCAAGCCAGAAAGCAAAGAGTCTTCTCACGGGGTGATCACCACCGACCCCGCTTCCGATCGGGCCGACACGGTCGCTTTGTACATGTCCTCCGCGACCGCGCCCGGGGCCACGAATGCCCCCGGCGTGACCGCTCGAACAAGATAGGCATAGGTCTGCGTATCAGTGCCGTAGAGGATATCTGAGATCACAAACCGGTCGTCGCGCGCCTCGGCAATGTCAGGATCTTTCAGCATGCCAAGGAATCCATAAGGACCATTGGGCGCACCATCCCGAGGGCTGAGAGCTGTTTCGATTTCAAAGCCCGCCGGCAAGAGATCACTCACGACATACTGCGCGCGCGCTTCCCGCTCTGGTGTCAAACGAAGGCTAACAATGATCCTGTCACCCTGTTTGATCGCACCAGGATCGATGGGCGAGCCAGTGGTCGATAGCCATTCCTTCGTCACCACAAGATCATTGCCGCCTGCCTCAGGAGCGGCTTGAGGGGCGCCGTGCGTCAAAGCCGAGATGTAGAGCGGCTCATTGCCCCTATTGGCGTAGGATCCAGCGAACCCATCGCTCGAAGTAAAAGTTCGTGAGGTGAACGCTTCATCTCCGTCAGAGATCAAAGCCTCGGTCTGCCCTTCAGCGAAGGCATAGGCCGCACGAAGAAGATAGGCCCGCTCTTGCGTGGTGAGGAATTCCGGCTCATCCATAACCCGCGCAAGCCGCGGCAGGAGACCATCAGCTTGATCCCTCCAGCCGCTCTCGACAGCCAGCTCGATAAGAGCAGCAGCGTCACGTGTTTCCGACTGATACCAGTCGCCTTCATTCCTATAGCCGAGATCTCCGACCGCCGCGGAGAAGGCATTCCGTGCCCGTCCTTCGTCGCCAATGGATGAAAGAGCTGCCGCCAACTGTGCCTTCGCCAAGGCGCTGTCGATGGAGTCGAGCTTCGCATCATGGACATAGCGTAGGCGAGAACGGTCCACGACCCCGCCGCGGGTCAACGTGTAAAGAGCATAGGCCTCGGACCGCGCGGCTAGGCGAGCGAAGCTGTCTTGCGAATAGCCCGCCCCCGCGGAACGAACGTCATAGCCATAAGCCCGGTAGGCCTCACCCTGGCTGATGGGTTGTAACGCACTGTAGGCCCGACGGAGGGCCTCGTCGGGGACAGGTAACCCTTGGTCCGCAGCTTCTTGTAGGAAGTCGACAGCATACGCACCAAGCCATGGTGATGCGCGCCGATCACCCATCCGCCAAAGGCCAAAACTTCCATCTGTGCTCTGGCGCTCCAAAAGAGTTTCAATCGCAAGGCGAAGCTCGCCTTCGGTCTCAAGATCGCGTTCCGAGGCAAAGAGATAACCCGTCGCACGGCTCACCAACTGCTCTGTGCACTGGTAGGGATATCTGACGAGCTCCGAAGCAAGGCCTGCGGGATCGATCGGGGAGAGCGATGCCGAAAGCATGAGCGAGGCGCTGCCAGGCACGAAGTCATCAAAGACGTCCGCCTGCACCATGTACCGATCTTGTGGATCGAGCCTTTCTGTCGTGATCGTTGTTTGCGGAAGGAATGGGGACCGCACTTCGATCGGATAGCTGCTGGAAGCGCGGAAACCACCAGGGCCTTCCACTGACAAAGCCAGAGTTGCGATGCCCACACTCTTCCCGCGGATGGAAACAGATTGGTCGCGCCGCTCCCCTTCTCCAAGACTGACTGACAGCGCGCTGTCTTCAATAGCGAGGACATCGGGCTGATCGGTCGTCAGGCTCACGACGTACTCACCTGCCTGCCCTTCCACATTGTCGAGTGTGAGCGTCGCCAGCGCTTGATCTCCTGGTGCGAGGAAGCGCGGGAGAATGAGCTCAGCCGGGACCTCATCGCGGACGGTCATCGATTGATCTGCACTGCCCACAGCAGTCTCTGACCACATCACCGCCATCAAACGAAGCTCACCGTTGAAGTCGGGAACATCTAGCTCCACACGCGCTTGCCCACTGCTATCAAAGGAGATCGGACCTTCGAAGAGCGCGACCGTTTTGGTTGGCACAACGCTCAGGCCAGCCCCTCCGATTTGGTCACCGCCCGAACGCAAAATGCCCGCATCGCCGCGATTGGGATCCAGGATGCGCCCGTAATCGTCGTAAATCTCAACCCCAAGTCGCGTTTTCGCAAAAAGCTGGTCCTCTGGCTTCGGACTTTTGTGCCGCGTGAGAAGCAAGACGCCTTGGTCAACAGCCGCTAAGGTTGCCCACGCCTTGCCCGATGGCGGCGGCGCACCAATATCGAGTGCCACCTCAACAGGTCCATTAGGACGCACACGGTCTTGAGCGCTGATGGTGAGAGGCAGGATCTTCTCGCCAGTATCCACTGGCAGGTAAACTGCCCCCACGGCTCGCCGCGGAACAGGTCGTTCATCAGGGTCGCGATCCGTGTACACTGAAACCAATGCATAGGCACCCGCACCCCACTCCTCAGTGACTGGGAGCGTCACTTCAGTTGCCCCCTCAGAGACATCTATATGTTCGAGAGTGATGACCCCAGCATTGGCCAGGGCAACCTCAGCGCGGCCCGCATAAGGCGCTTGGATACCGATCGTCACCTCACTGCCGACAGCGAAAGGCCCCGGCGGCGCTGTGACCTGAACTTGATCGGGTGCGGCATCTCCATCAGCATTCGGACGACCATAACCGACAAAGAAGTCGACAGAGGCACGATCCTCGCCGTCAAGCACGGCTGTCAACGTATATTGGCCCCAGGTGAGGCCGGGTTCTGTGATCGTCGCGCGCCCATCACCGGATGTCCGAACGACCCCTTCGCCCACATTGACCAACCACTCCTGGCGTCGCCAAGCCCAGCGGCCATTGGCATCTTGGTACCAATCGTAGTCGCGCTCGCGGCGAACCAGTCGGTAGCGCACATCCTCACCGGACAAAGCACTTCCATCTCGTGCGACAGTGGCCACCTCAAACGCCAGCGGCTCATCCAAAGGGGCGGCGCCATTGAAGGTCGTCCGCACACCCAGATAAGTCGGTCGCGGGCGGTAAGGAACGATAATATCATCCTGAACGCCTCGCCCGCCTGGCTCCTCCCCTCGGACCACAGCGCGAACCCGGAGCGGCGACGTCGCTGCCTGCCCTTCCGTACCCAGCTTAAGGAGCACGGTTGCGATACCTTCACCATCCGTCACCGTTGGCGGCAGATCCAGCATCACCTGCCGGAGGGATTGTGAGCCTAGGGCAAACGAGAAGTCTTCGAGTCCATCGAACGGCGAGCGATC